>JAQUZH010000144.1 GCA_028691445.1 Bacteroidales bacterium
GGCGGTATAACTCCAACAACCCTTCGTAGCAAGACATCATCTCATACGCCTTTTGTCCCTGTTCCCAGCTAAACCAGTTTGCCGTTTTCGGAAATCGTTTGGAGACGTCGACCGTTGATTTAGAGATCAACTGCGGACCGTCGGGTGTTTCCCATTGGCGCACTATTTCTTGTGCAAAGTCCAGGTATTTTTTATTTCCTGTACGGGAATACAACAAGCAAACAGGTTCCAGAACCGATGTCGCTGCCATCCCACGATGGGCACCTTTGAGCACCAGTTTCACCTTCTTATCCGACAGCTCTTTGATGAGATGATCAGCCAGCATGGAGGCCGATTTCAATACTTTCTTGTCGTGTGTCAGATCGTAATAGGAAAGCAATCCAAGCATACAATACTTTCGACCCCAGACATCCCAGCCTTCGAGGTGTTTATCCGGAGCATAGTTGCCGATATAGCCATCAGAAGTCTGCGAAGCCATGAGTCCGGCAACTGCATGATCAAGTATTTTCTTCAGCTGAGGTTCCGGCTTGTAGCGGTAGGCCAAAATTGCAGAGGTAATCCATTTGCCCCAAAACTCACTTTGCCACATCCCTGTTTCCGTACGGATGCTAAAAGGAGCAATGAGACGATCGACATCCTGCGCCAGGATCCGGTGACAATAAGAAGCGTCCAGTGCATCGCCGGCAAAGCCTTTCATCTCCACATAGGAAGGAGCAACCAGTCTGTCGTGAATGGGCTTAACAGGCGTTTTTTGTGCGTAAACTGTTCCTGTAAAGAGCAGTGCACAAGAGAAAATAAAGTTTTTTCGTTTCATGATAGATTGAAATTTGAACGGAAAAAGTTTCCGAGATATCTATTTCTTTTCTAAAAGCTTCTTGTATCTTGTCAGCGACTCCAAGAAGTAATAATCCGCATAGTCCAGTGGAGTGTCCACATTTGAATTGTGAGCAAAACTACCTACGCAGTGCATGAGGATAAAGTTGCTGTTTTTTCCTGACTCAGCCCGATAAGCAGGAGATGCCAGCGTGTGAAGCATCCGGATGGCAGCCTTTGTATAGGTAGGTTTGCCGGCAAGCTCACCCAGTTCAAACAGCGCCGAACAGGTGATTGCAGCCGCAGAAGCATCTTTGATCTTTTGCGGATTGTGCAGTGCATACGAGTTCTTGTCCGGCGTATAACCCGCTTGTCCCACGTTAAAATCCCACCATGGGATACCGTCTTCAGGCAGGTGGCTCAGAAAATAGTCTGCCGCACCGGAAGCCGCCTTCAGGTATTCAGCCTTTTGGGTCTCCCTGTACATCATCGTATATCCATAGATAGCCCAAGCCTGACCACGTGCCCAGGTTGAGTTGTCGCTATATCCCTGACTGGTAATCCGGTGTTTCACTTCACCGGTGATGGTGTCATAGTCAACCACATGATAACTGCTGTAATCCGCTCTGAAATGGTTCTTCAACGTGGTGTTGGCATGTGTCACAGCAATCGATTGAAAAGTCGGATTATTGCTCATCTTGGAGGCTTCACAAAGCAGTTCGAGATTCATCATGTTGTCAATGATCACCGGGTAGTTGCACTTCGTTAGTCCATCCCAACCCTTGTAGCTGTTCCATGACTTGATGACAGCTGTCTTGGGGTTAAACCGTGTGGAGAGCGAACGGGCGCTCTCGATAATAATCTCCTTATAGTGAGGCTTTGGAGCAAGTCGTAAAGCGTTGCCAAAACTGCAATAGACCATGAAACCCAGGTCGTGATTGTCGGTAAAGGTCTTGAGATATTCCAGTCTGTTGGTCCACCGTTGCGCTTGATTGAGCCACTGTTTATCTCCTGAAAGTTCGTAGAGTTTCCACAGAGAACCTGGGAAAAAACCAATTGTCCACCAATACTTCTTACAGGTGACGAGTGTACCGTTACTGTCAATGGAGTAGGGCACCATGGTTTCAATATTCGCGGTGTCCGGGTTGGGCAGCGCATGGATCATGGATGATAACTGTTGCTGAGCAAATGCCGTATTCTCCTTGATGAAGGCCAGTTCTGCTTTCTTCCCGTTATCGCCAAAAGCCGCCAATGCCAGGATACAAAACAAGATTGTAAAGATACTTTTTGTTTTCATGAGCTGTAAAGTTTAATTCGAGTGCAATTTACAGCAAAGAAACCATTATCTTTGCCGCTGACCCCAAAAAAATGACAGCATCCATGAAAAGAATGTATTTATCACTCTTCCTCTGTTTGATTTCGGTCGTCTTCGTCTCTGCTCAGAAAGCAGAAAAGAAGATGCTTAGTGGAACGTACACGAAGGAAATCCTCGAGCAATCGCTCTGTATGCCGCAAACCTTTTCTTCTGTGCCACGTGCAGGAACTCCTTTCTGGAAAGACTCCGTGCCTGATCATATGCGCAAAAGTTATATTCAGCTTGGCGAAACCTATCTTCATAAACCTTGGGAAGTACTTCCTGCCTCCGTATTCAGTGAGTTTAAGAGGATAGGTAATCGCGTCAACTATGAACAAATCTCTTTTGCCCGCCGTCGTCAGTTTGTCGCGCTGGTGATGGCAGAGATAATGGAAGGCAACGGAAGGTTTATGCCGGATATCATCAATGGAGCCTGGGCCTTGTGCGAAGAGACCTGGTGGGGCATACCGGCCCATTACGGAACGAAACTGCCTCTTACGGAAGATCAGAATGTAGATCTCTTTAACGCCGAGAGTGCCGGCATGATGGCCTGGGCAAACTATATGCTCAAAACGCAGTTTGATTTCTTTTCACCGCTTATCTCCCAACGCATCAACAAAGAGATCGATCGCCGTTTCCTGACGCCCTGTCTGGAGGTAAACTTTGGATGGAAAACCAATACATCCAACTGGAATCCCTGGATATGCAGTAACTGGACTACCTGTGTGCTCTTGTGCGAACAGGATCGCACACGTCAGCTGAAGGCCATTGAGATGATACTGAAGAGTCTGGATTGCTACATCGACGCGGCGCCTGAAGATGGTGGCTGCGATGAAGGACCGAGTTATTGGACCCGTGCCGCCGGTTCGTTGAGCGAGAATCTGATCCTGTTGAAGCAGGCAACCGGTGGTGTGATTGATCTCTCTCAGCAAAAGAAAGTGCAGGCCCTGGGTTCGTTTCTATACAAGACTTATATCGGCAATGGCTTTGCCGTTAATTTTGCCGATGCCTCGGTGCATGCCTCTTCTGAAGTCAATGTCGTCTTCCCGTTTGCCACCTACATCGGCGATGAGGTGATGCAGCAGTATGCCACTCTGGTTGCTCAAAAGAGCGGGTTTATGGAAGATCCCGCCACACTCTTTAATGAAGCCGGAAACTATCCGTCGTTAGGACATGAGTTGAGACTTCTGGGTCAGTTGAAGAGCGTGCAACAGACAACCCCCAACGAACCGCTGATCAGCGACTCCTGGTTGCCTGATCTGCAGGTGATGACCTCCCGATCGGTCAAAGGAAGTACAGATGGCTTTTATCTGGCGGCAAAGGGCGGACACAATGCGGAAAGTCATAATCACAACGATGTGGGCAGCTATGTCGTCTATTACAACGCACAACCCTTACTCATCGATGTCGGAGTGGGCACCTATACCTCGCAAACTTTTGGCAAAGAGCGGTACGATATCTGGGCGATGCAGTCCGGCTACCACAACCTGCCAAAGATCAATGGCGTTGATCAGAAAGACGGTCGTCAATACAAAGCGAACGATCTGGCCTATACTGCTAAGGGCAATAAAGTGACTTTCAGTTTGGATATCGCCGCTGCATATCCCCAAGAGGCAGCAGTAGAAAGCTGGAAACGTACCTTCGTCTTCACCAAAAACAAACAGATTACGATCACCGAAAACTACCGGCTGAAAGCGTATAAGGCACCCACCGAGATTGTGTTGATGACTTGCTGCAAGCCGACCCTGACGGACAAAGGAATCGTGTTGAAGACGACAGAGGGTGATCGAATGCTTCTGTTTGATCAATCGCTGACGCCATTCATAGAATACAAGGAGATCACCGATGCCCGTTTGCTCACTTCCTGGAAACCAGATATGTGGCGCATACGATTGAAGATTCAGAGCACGGCGTTGAAAGGAAAAGTGTCTTATACCATCCAGTAAATGAATCCGGGTAGTCTGTATTTTAATATGTTTATTGACAGGACACTCCTTCTGAAGAGTAGTATTTGTTTGATTTTTAGCACATTTTCTGACGGAGAGACTTGTTTCTGAAAACAAAGTAATATATTTGTCTAACTAAAAAATACTCTAGACATGAAATTACTCGTCAAACATGTTGCAATAGTAGCACTGTTCTTCTCTTCCGTTCTTACCGTAAATGCTTTTCCAGGCTTCTTTAGCAGTAACAATGAACAAAAGGTAACCACAGAAAGTGGTAACTGCCGCATCTATAATCCGTATGCGAAGACAACCAAACATTCATTGAAAGGTCAAATGCATTGCCATACGATCAACTCTGATGGCAAGCTTACACCTTTGGAGCTTTGTAAAAGGTATCAGTCGATCGGTTTTGATTTTATGACCATTACCGATCATGAATATATCACTCCCGAGCCGGAAGGCAATGAGCTCATTTGGATCGGCAATTCGTATGAGAATACAAATGGGAAAACGGCTACTACAACCGCAGCCAACTATGCTCATATTTGCGTCTATGATACAGACTCCATGCTTTTAGCTCCAAACTTTACAAAATATAGATCCTATAAGACGATCAACGAAGTACAACAGTTTCATGAGGTGGAGCGAAACGAGATGATCAATCTTTGTCACCCGAACTGGGACGGTTTTTATCTTCCGGATTCCACCATGCTCAATTGCAACGGAAACTTAAGCTTTGTAGAGTGCTGGAACGACGGAGCTGCCAATGACTCCATGAAACTACGTTCTTGTTGCAGAGGATGGGATCTCTTCTTGTCCAGAGGGCTGAGAGTCTATTCCTTAGGAGTGGACGATTATCACAGTGGCAATAGCATCGGAGAAGGTTGGGTGGAGGTGAATACCAACTCGAAGAACAAAAAGTCCATCATGAGTTCTTTGGAAAAGGGTAATTACGTGGCAGCCAATGGCAAGCTCGGAGTCAACCCGATAGCCATTAAAATGATTCAGTTAAAGCGCAATGTCATAAGCGTGCAGATCGAAGCCCCGGCCACTATCCGGTTTATCGGAAAGAACGGGCAGGTGCTCAAGCAAGAAAATTCCGTCACAGCAAGCAACTATGCTATTACCGGAAATGAATTGTATGTACGCGTCGAGGTATGGAGTGGGGTATATGCTAAGTGGTTGCAACCCTACTTTATTGAGAAGATCTGATCACCGTTTCTACTGAAGGCTGATTGGAACTGTTCCGTTGCTGTGGATCAAATCTTTCTGTGTGGGTAATAAAAAGATAAAAGATGGCAAAAGAGAAACCAACTTATCAAGAACTAGAACAACAGATTGCTGAGCTTAAATTGCAAAATGAGATTCTGCAATTGGCAAAGAAATCAGAGATCAATGAGGATCGTCTGAATGCTATTTTAGCTTTGAAACAGAGCGAAGTGATGTTTCGCACCACACTTTATTGTATTGGTGATGGGGTCATAACGACTGATGCATCTGGTTTTGTCAAACAGCTAAACGCTGTTGCCGAACAACTGACAGGTTGGAAAGAACAGGAAGCGAAGGGAATGCCTGTTACGAAGGTCTTTCCTATCATCAATGAGGATACACGCTGTGAAGTTGAAAGTCCGGTAGACCTTGTGTTGAGAGAGGGTCAGATCGTTGGTTTGGCCAATCACACCTTGCTCATTGCAAAAGACGGCACCCAGATTCCGATCGCCGATAGCGGAGCACCCATCAAAAACGAAAATGGAGAAATAGTAGGGACCGTTCTGGTCTTTCGTGATCAAACCAAAGAACGACACTCTCAACGCCTCGTCGAAGAAGCACTGTCTCGTTTGAAACGAGCTGAGATTGCTTCGAAATCAGGGATCTGGGAATTGCATCTGGATACCAATAAAGTCATTACTTCCGAAGGAGCTCAAATGGTCTATGGATTAAAGGGTGACTTGTTAGATTATGAATATATTAAGAGTATCCCACTTCCGGAATACCGTCCCCTTCTTGATACCGCACGAAAGAACTTGATTGAAGAGAATATCCCTTATGATCTTGAATTTAAAATTATGTTGCCGGATACCGGAGAGATCAAAGATATCCATTCGCTCTGCTCTTATGATAAGGAACGACGAATCCTCTTTGGTACTGTTCGAGACATTACCCGACAGAAAAAAGCACTCGAAGCTCTCGAGGAAAGTGAAAAGAAACTCAATCTCTTTTTTTCTCAATCCTTAGATGGCTTTTTCTTCATGATGCTGGATGAACCAGTCGAGTGGAATGATTCTATTGATAAAGATCAAACACTTGAATACGTCTTCTCGCATCAGCGGATGACGAAAGTAAACGATGCAATGCTTGAACAGTACAAAGCCTCAAGAGATCAGTTTCTAAACCTCACACCTGCTGATCTGTATGCTCATGATATCGATTATGGAAAGCGCGTTTGGCGTGAATTCTTCGACACCGGTAAGCTTCATATCGAAACAGAAGAACGACAATTAGATGGTTCTACACTTTTTATTGAAGGCGATTACATCTGTTTGCACGATTCAAAAGGCCGGATTACGGGGCACTTTGGCATTCAAAGAGATATTACTCAACGCAAACAAATCGAGCTTGCATTGAGAAAGAGCGAAGAACTGATGAAAGTCTTTTTTGATGCCAATCTGGATATGATGTTTGTGAAAGATGATCAGCGACGCTATCTGTTAGCCAACAAGGCAATGGCAGACTTCTTTGGCAAAAAGAAACGCGATCTGATTGGAAAGACGGATGAATCTTTGGCTGAAAATAGTCGTATCTATCCTTGCATGTCGTCAGACCTGAAAACATTGGATGCCGTCAAAATGTT
>JAQUZH010000145.1 GCA_028691445.1 Bacteroidales bacterium
TCGGCGACCTGCGTATCTACGTCAAACAACTCGAAGACGGTAGCAAAGCGGTCGGCTTTTGCAACTTTGGTCTTGATCGTGTTACTATGCCGTACAAAGAGTTTGGCAAACTGGGTATCGTCGGACAAAATACGGTGCGTGATCTCTGGCGTCAAAAAGATATAAAGAGCATGGATACCGCCAAGGATCAGCTTGATATTGAAGTTCCCGCTCACGGAGTGCTCCTTTATACATTCGTTCCCAAGAAATAAAACTATCAAACAAATATCTTAGTGTTCAATTATTTAATAATTTAAAGCAATGATCAGACTATTGAAATTAGTGTTTTTTGTATTCGTATTAACTTGCCCGATCGGCATGTTTGCGTGGAAGGGTATGCCAACACCTCCTCTGCACGTGGAAGGCAACAAGCTCAAAGACCCCACCGGAAAGGAAGTTTTGCTCCATGGATGGATGCAGCCGACGTCAAACTGGTTTAACGGAGAAGGTAAATGGTACAGCGATCCGAGCAACTGGAAAGATCAAACCAATATTTCCGGTTTTATGACTTATCTGAAAGAGGTAGCCACACTTATGACTGATACGACTGCTAAATACAGTCAAACACATGGGTGGTACACCAGTTTTGTGCGTATGAATACAGATGCGGTTGGCGGTTGGACTAATCAGGCCGGTTTGATAGACACAACGCAATTTGACGCATGGATCAGCAACTTTATTGTTCCATACGCTAAGTTTCTGAGTACCCGCGGACTCTATCTGGTATTGAGTGCCACCGGACCAATGACGGTGCCGGACGAGAGTCTGACCCCTAAGTGCCAGCAACGCTTCCTCACTTTCTGGAAAAGGGTATCCAATGCACCGGGTGTGAAGAATGCCGATAATATCATGTTTGAATTGATGAACGAACCTGTTACCATTGAATCTAGTTTTGGTGCAGGCGACTGGGGTAATCACCAATCTAAGTACTACAAAGCTTTTAGAGACTGGCTCCAGCCGATCATCGACGTTGTGCGCGATAACGGTGCCAATAACGTGATATGGGTGCCGACACTTGAATGGCAGGGTACACCTCACCAATGGGTGGAGTTTCCTTTTTCAGGCACAAACATCGGTGTGGCTGCGCATTATTACCCGGCTTATGGAGGTGTGTTTGACAATGCAACAAGAATTCAGGACTTGTGGGACAGACAATACAAACCGGCAGCAGACCGCTGGCCGATGATGATTACCGAACTATTCTGGACGCCTTATCCAAGTGATCCGATGAACCTGGTCAATGGAAAGTCGGCAGTGTTTGGCAATGCAATTAAGAAGGCCATGGATAATCAGGGCAATGTATCCTATATCGTCGGCTTTATTGGCGACCTGTTGGATGATCTGACCAAGAGCCGTCCGAAAAGTTGCCGGTTAAGTCCCCGCGAAGGTGCGCAGTCTTATTTCAAATGGCAACCTTCTTATGCCTCTCAAGGTCCTGACGATGGCACACCTGTGTTGAGATTTGCTTCTGCATTCAGCAGCAACCCCAAACAGATTGAGTTGGTTTTTAACCATCCGATCAGCGATTCTGTTTCTTTTAAAGGTTTCACGGTAACGGTTGATGATCTGGAAGCAACTATCGATAACGTCGTTATGGGCGACACCATCAACAAACTGATCATCAATTTGCAGAACGCGCTTACCAATACGAGTCGCATTGCTCTCTCTTACAGCAGCGGCAATGTTGTATCGACGTATGAAAAGGCATTGGACAAATGGACGAATCGGTGGGTGGACAATCAGCTGAAAGGATCTTCTCCTCAACTAATTACCCTTTCGACCGATAATGAGGGAATGCTTCTGTTGGCCCGATTCAACAAGAAGATGAAGCTTCCAACTGATCTCTCCACCTTGTCGCTCACTGCGGTGTACAATGGAACAAGACCAATTCTGATTAATCAAGTGGCATTTTACAACGGTGATTCCACTCAATTGGCATTCACATTGGGTGAAAAGATGTATGCCGATTACGCACTGACGCTTTCGTATACCGGCGGCGACTTCGGTGCAGCGGATAACGGTTTGCTGAATACCTTTGCAGATCTGGCAGTAAACAATACATCTATCGGTTTGCCGGTGCAGGTTGTATCCGGAAAGCTCGGAACGGATGGTTTTACCGTTTCATTGGAATGCTCTAAAACATTGGCCATAGCCATTGGCCAGGCTAGTCGTTTCATTATCAGAGTAAACGGAAAAACTGCCTCGTTTAAAGATTTCTATGTATCAAACAAAACGCTCAAATTTACATTGTCCAATAGTGTACACTATGGCGATAGCGTAAAGGTGCGTTATATTCCCGGCACTGTGACAGCTACCGATCTGGGTCCGTTGGAAGCTTTCAGCGGTTATGATATTGAAAATCCTTTGGTTGCTCCTACATGGAGTAGGGTTCCGGGTAAGATTGAAGCTGAAAAGTATTCTATGCAATCGGGAGTGCAAACAGAAAATTGCCAGGATACTGGAGGTGGACTTAATGTGGGTTGGATTGATACCGGCGATTGGATGGAATATGCGATCGACAATCCTGGTACGACGACTACGTATGATATTGCTTTCCGGGTGGCTTCTCCTTCTGATGAAACCGGTCTTGACTACTATATAGATAATGTGAAGAAAGGTTCGATAGCCGTTCCAAATACAGGCAACTATCAGATATGGAAGTCTGTTCAGCAAGCAATTACGATCCCAACCGGACGACACTATTTTAAAGTAGTTGTGAAAAAAGGTGGGTTCAACTTAAACTACATGCATGTAACTAGTTTGGTGGGCATCGAAGAGGTGAGTGCTTCCACTATCACGATCTCTCCGAATCCGGTTGCAACTGAGATGATTATTCGCTCAGCCGATTATCCATACAATGAGGTTGAGATTGTGGATATGTCGGGAAGAACAGTCGTAAAAGAACAGGTTGATTATAAGCCTGAGCTTCAACTACCTGTCAACTTGCCCAATGGAATGTATCTTGTGAAGTTGATTAACGGCAAACAGTATCAAACACAACGGATACTGGTAGTCAATAAATAATAGATCAAATGAAAAATCAAATCATACGGCTCCGCTTACTGGTTGTAATGCTAGGCGTTATCTTGTTTTCGTTTACGTCAAAAGCACAGACAGAGACTCTGAGAGTGGGAACACAGACCCGGACCATGCTTGTGTATGCACCTCCGGCTATTGAAAAGAACAGGCCGTTGCTGATCTCTATGCATGGATTGAATCAGGATATCACTTATCAAAAAGGCCAGACGCAATGGGAAACAGTTGCCAAAGCCAATGGTTTTGTGGTGGTTTATCCGGCAGGTATCAACAATTCGTGGGATATCTCCGGAACGACCGATACCGATTTTATCCTGGCTATCATCAATGAAATGGTTAAACGCTATGGTATTGACCGTAAGCGTGTCTATCTGTCGGGCTTTTCAATGGGAGGTATGATGACCTATCATGCAGCTACTAAAATTGCGGATAAGATCGCAGCTTTTGCTCCCGTAAGCGGCTATCTGATGGGTGGACCGAATACCAACAGCAGTCGTTCGATACCGATTATCCATACGCATGGCACAGGCGATCCCGTTGTGCCTTACAGTGGTGTGAGTACCTGTCTGAATGCCTGGATTGAACGCAATGGATGTTCCAAAATAGCAAAGGTAACCAAACCTTATCCTGCCAACAAACCGTCTTCCAATGGCACAAAGTCTGTTTGGGGCCCCGGTACCGATCAGGTACAGGTTGTCTTGTTGAGTCTGGAGGGAGTGGGGCATTGGCATTCCAATGATGGGAATGGCGTCAATACCAGTCAGGAGATATGGAACTTTTGCAAGAACTTTTCACTTGGCTTTGGTGTTTCTGAATTCTCTTCGGCCGCTGTGACCGAGGATAATCCCAAGCTGGTACGGGTAGCTTTCACCAAACCGTTGAAGCAACAGGATTCCTACACCGGCTTTGTTGTCAAATTGGACAATGTGGCTGTGCCCATTGATAGTGTGGTATATGGTGATACCACTCATTTGAACGTCTATATTACCGACTCTATCAGCAAACTTAACTCGGTTCTTCTGACATACTATAATGGCAATGTGGTCTCTACGTATGACAAGAAAATGGAGAACTTTAAGAACACTCCGGTAGTGAATCTGTTACCGGGTTCTTCTCCCATCATTACAGAGATAACAACGACCAAAAACGGTGATTCGCTCCTTGTGAAGTTTAATAAGAAGATGCTGCTTCCGACAGTGATCGATTCGTTGTCGCTTACGAGTGTGTATAAATTAAAAGAAAAGAACATCCCGCTGCTTCAACCTCTCTTTTCCAAGAATGACTCTACCGTGTTGGCTTTTTCGGTGAGCGATACGCTGTATGCTGACTATGCGCTTTCTTGTAGCTATACGGGCAATACGATCGCTTCTGCCGATAGTGGACTGCTTCTTCCTGTTACTGATTTTGCGGTGAATAATCTCTCTAGTGGTTTGCCTGTACAAGTAAAGTCGGGACGGATTGAGACGGATGGCTTTACAGTGGATCTGATATTCTCCAAACCGATGGACATGAAAGAGACACAGTTGAAGCAGTTGGTCGTGAAAGTCAATGATGTGATTGTGAAAGGCAAAGAGGTGTTTGTTTCGAATACCTCGGTTCGCTTCAAACTTGCTAAGAACGTGCATTTTGGTGATAAGGTCACTTTAAATTATATCCCCGGTACAGTGGCTGCCGCTGATAAAGGTCCGTTGGATTCGATCACCAATCTGACGCTCAGTAACAAGGTAACCGCTCCTGCCTTTGTAGGAGTTCCTGCCAAGATTGAGGCGGAAAAGTATATTGCTCAATATGGTGTTCAAACAGAAACTACCAGTGATACCGGCGGCGGATCAAATGTTGGGTATATAGATAATACCGATTGGATGGAATATGCCATTGAGAACAATTCAGCGGCAACGAGTTTTAATGTAACTTTTCGGGCTGCTTCTCCCTATGGTGGTGCCATCGCTTGTTATATCGACGAGAAAAGTGTCGGTACGGTGAATGTGCCAAACACAGGCAACTGGCAGACGTATCAATCGGTTACAAAAACCATTTCGATACCGGCAGGAAAACATTATCTGAAGTTGGTTGCTTCTACGGGTGGCTTTAATCTGAACTACATGGATGTTCGCATTGATTTAACCGATGTCGATGCTGTGTCTGAAGAGAAAGTGACCCTCTTTCCCAATCCGGTTACCAACGCTCTAAACATTCATGCGACTGATTTTCGTCATAACAAGGTGGAGGTCTTTAATATAGTTGGCGCGAAGGTGATCAGCTGTGCGACAAACGGGGAGAGTGATTTGCGTATCCCTGTGCAGCTGCCCAATGGCATCTATCTGGTGAAAATCAGCGATGAGAAGCAGTATCAGCTTATAAAGATGATGGTAAAGAATAACTGATGAAGAAATAAATAACAGACACTTGGTAGGATGGATGACGAGATGGTGTATCCATCCGACCAAGTAAATCATACTCATATTAAATCACAACGAATGAAAGCACGAAAACTAGCTCTTTTATGTTCGACCGTATTGTTGGGGAGTGCGTTGAACAGTTTGGCGCAAAATCCCATCATCCAAACCAACTATACGGCTGACCCGGCTCCGATGGTTCACGATGGTACGGTCTATGTTTATACCAGTCACGACGAAGATGTAACTGTGAATAACTTCTTCTCCATGAATGACTGGAAATGTTATTCCTCGAAAGATATGGTCAACTGGACCGATCATGGCACGGTGCTGTCGTATAGAGCATTCAGTTGGTCGAGGGGAGATGCCTGGGCCGGACAGTGCGTGTACCGCAATGGGAAGTATTATTACTATCTTCCTGTCAATCAAAAGAACGGTGGAAATGCAATCGGTGTGGCAGTGTCTGACTCTCCAACGGGGCCGTTTAAAGATGCGCTCGGCAAGCCGTTATTGGAGGGCTACGGATATATCGACCCAACTGTGTTTATCGATGACGACGGACAGGCATATCTCTATTGGGGAAATCCCAACCTTTGGCACGTCAAACTCAATGAAGACATGATCTCCTACGATCAGCAACTGGGCATTGTCAAAGAAGATCTGAAAGATGAGAATTTTGGATTCCGTGCTAAAAAAATTGACAACCGTACCGCTGCCTATGAAGAAGGTCCCTGGCTTTTTAAACGTAAGAGCAAATACTATTTACTCTATCCCACAGGTGGTGTACCCGAACATTTAGCATATTCCACCAGCGATAGTCCGATGGGGCCGTGGGTCTATGGCGACACCATTATGCATGTCATCAAGGATCGCGGAGCATTTACCAACCATCCAGGATACATTGAGTTTAAAGGCAAATCGTACCTCTTCTATCACAATGGCGGTCTGCCCGAAGGAGGAGGCTTTAAGCGATCCGTTTGCGTGGAAGAGTTTCAGTTTAATGCCGATGGTTCCATTCCATTGATCGAACCGACGCAAGCCGGTGTCAAAGAGAGCGCGGCCAATCTGAACCCTTATACAAAGGTGGAAGCAGAGACGATCGGCTGGGAAGAGGGCATCGAAACCACCAACTACAATTGGGCGGGTATCTATGTCAGAGACATCGACAACAACGACTACATCAAAGTGCGCAGTGTTGATTTTGGCAAAGGCGCTAAGAAGTTTGAAGCACGTGTAGCCTGCGCTACGCAAGGGGGAGCCATCGAAATCCGCCTGGACAGCAAAGAGGGAACCCTACTGGGTACTTTGGAGGTGAAAAACACCGGAGGAGAGATCTCCTTTGATTCCTTCTCCTGCAAAGTGAACAAAGTAGGCGGCGTACACGATCTCTACTTC
>JAQUZH010000146.1 GCA_028691445.1 Bacteroidales bacterium
CGGGTAGTGGGAAGGGCCGAACCGCAGCCTAATATGTGTACTTCAAAATTGATCATAGCTATTCTGAATCGTTTATATCCTTGCGTACTGACAGCCCGGTAGCGATCTGATGACCCCTTTCATCTCCAGATTGAGGAGTATGGAGGAGATCTGTCCGATGGATATATTGCTCTGTATCACAATCTGATTAATATGTTCTTGTTCTTTGTCTGTCAGGATCTGTACCACCCGTTCCTCTTCTTCGGTCAGTTCGACGAAGAGTTCGCGTTGACGTGGCTTGGAAGGGGCGAGGTCTATCCACTGCATGGCTCGAAGCAGATCGTCTGCTGTCTGGATTAGCGCCGCTTTGTTGTCGCGTATCAATTGGTTGCATCCTTGAGAGTAAGGGTCGGTTGATCGTCCCGGCACTGCCAGGACATCTCTGTTGTACGAAACGGCAATGTTGGCTGTAATAAGAGAACCTCCTTTATCGGCCGATTCGATGACTACTGTTGCATCAGCCATGCCTGCGATGATACGGTTGCGCATCACAAAATTGGACCGGTCGGGCTCTGTGCTGCTCATAAACTCCGTCAGCAAAGCTCCGTTGCCCAGCATTTCTACGGCAGTTTTCCGGTGTGCGGCAGGATAGATCCGATCCAAGCCATGTCCCAATACCCCGATGGTAGGCAGATGATTGGCCAGTGCTTCCTTGTGCGCGGTGATATCAATGCCGTATGCCAACCCGCTGCATATCAATAGGTCGGGGAGTGTTGCGGCAAGTTCTTTGAGGAGCTCGGCGCAGATCCCTTTTCCATAAGGGGTTGCATGTCGTGTGCCGACAATACTGATGACTCTCTTCTGATTGAAGTCCATCTCTCCTTTGCTGAAAAGCAGGAGAGGGGCATCTACACATTCGTTGAGGCGGAAGGGGTAGTCGTTGTCGGTATAAAAGAGCATTCGGATGCCATTCTTTTCGATAAAGGCAAGTTCTTTCTCTGCTCGTTCGAGGAGTCCGGGTGCAAGTATGTCGGAGGATAGATGAGGAAAACCGGGTGTTTTGTCCAGCGTTGCCGCTTTTTCTTTGAAAAGAGCTTCGGGTGTTTCAAACTGTGTCAAAAGATTTCTCCCTAAGATTGGCCCTACTCTCTTGATCAGAGTAAATGCGATTTGATACAGCCGTTGGTCTTTTTCCATGATCAATAGGTACTTAGATAGTCTTTGAATAGTTCGTCGAAAATGGAAAGACGCATCGGTCTCCCGTGTTGAAGGATCGCTGACTCAATCTTTGCCTTTATCATCAGTTGGTTATCGGAATCACGATAGATGTCTTGATAAAAGATAAAACGTATTCCCTCTTTCTGAATGGAGAGATACGAGGTAAAGGCGTCGCCACTCGCTAATGAGTGTTTATACTGTATGTCGGCATGAGTCACAACAGGATCAACCCCCTCCTGATGAAGGAGGGGGAGGTTGATGCCTGCTTGTTTGAGAAACTCATGGCGGGTATGTTCCAGATAGTTCATGTAAACCGCGTTGTTTACAATGCCCTGAAAGTCGAGTTCATAGTCACGCACAGTGAGCTTTAGTTCATATGCATACGATTTCATCCTGCTTATCTTTTGCAGCCGACGCAAGGTTTTAGTTGCTGGAAGAAGTCGTTTCCTTTGTCATCCACAAGAATAAATGCCGGGAAATCCACTACATCGATTTTCCAGATTGCTTCCATGCCGAGTTCGGGATATTCCACACATTCGATGCTCTTGATATTCTCTTGCGACAAGATAGCTGCCGGTCCGCCGATGCTACCCAGGTAGAAGCCGCCGTATTTCTTACAAGCGTCTGTCACCTGCTGACTGCGGTTTCCTTTGGCAATCATGATCATGCTTCCGCCATTGCTTTGGAAAGAGTCCACATACGAGTCCATTCGTCCGGCAGTGGTTGGGCCCATCGAACCGCAAGGCATTCCTTCCGGAGTCTTAGCCGGTCCCGCATACAAGATCGGATGATCTTTCATGTACTGAGGCATTCCTTCGCCTGCTTCCAGACGGGCATTCAGTTTGGCGTGAGCAATGTCGCGGCCTACGATAATGGTGCCGTTTAATGAGAGACGAGTAGCTACCGGATATTTGGAAAGCTCTTTGCGGATCTCATCCATCGGACGGTTTAAGTCAATCTGTACAGACTCTCCTTCTCCTGCTTTACGCAACTCTTCCGGAATGAAGCGACCGGGATTCATCTCCATCTTCTCAATCCAGATGCCCTCTTTATTGATCTTAGCTTTGATGTTACGGTCTGCCGAACAAGAGACACCCATGCCCACCGGACAAGAGGCTCCATGACGAGGCAAACGGATCACACGGATGTCATGTGCGAAGTATTTTCCTCCGAACTGAGCACCCAAACCAATCTCCTGAGCAGCTTTGAGTAATCTTTCTTCCAACTCAACGTCGCGGAAAGCTTGTCCGTATTCGTTGCCTACAGTAGGCAGGTTGTCATAGTATTTTGCAGAAGCCAGTTTGACAGTTTTCAAGTTTGTCTCCGCCGAAGTACCTCCGATAACGAACGCAATATGATACGGCGGACACGCAGCTGTGCCCAGTGTCTTCATCTTTTCGATCAGGAAGTTTTCCAGTTTGCCGGGCACGATCAGCGCTTTTGTCTCTTGATAGAGATAGGTTTTATTGGCCGAACCTCCTCCTTTGGCGACGCAAAGGAATTTGTATTCCATCCCTTGTATGGCGTACAAGTCAATCTGAGCCGGCAAGTTGCAGCCTGTATTGACTTCATCATACATATTTAAAGGTGCGTTTTGCGAGTAGCGAAGGTTATCTTCGGTAAATGTCTGATAGACGCCTTTGGATAAAGCTTCTTCATCACATCCTTCAGTAAAGACCTGTTGACCTTTTTTGCCAACAATTATTGCCGTTCCTGTATCCTGACAGAAAGGAAGAATACCTTTGGCGGCAACTTCCGCATTGCGGAGAAATGTTAGAGCTACATATTTGTCGTTGGAAGTAGCTTCCGGATCGGAAAGGATCTTAGCTACCTGTTGCTGATGCTCGGTGCGGAGCAGGAACTCCACATCATGGAAAGCTTGTTTGGCAAGCAGCGTCAAAGCTTCAGGCTGAACTTTCAGCATCTCTTTTCCTTCAAATTCAGAAACGGAAACAAAGTCTTTGGATAAAAGATAATACTCAGTTGTATCTTTGCTCATTGGAAATGGCTCTTGATACTTAAATGGCTTATTATTCATAGGATACTAATTTATTGGATATGTTTGATTCGTTCGATTATTTCATCACCCAAGGCACTCTTCACTTCGATATGTTTTAATAGAGAGGTGACAAAGGCATTGTTTTCAAAATCACCTCTTACTTGTTCGAAGTCTACTTTCTTCTCTTCTTTGCTGCCGTCCGCACCAAATCCCGTCTGAGAGGTGACCGTAAATTCTTTTTTCGCATCGCTGTACAGTAGTTTGTCCAGTCCGACAACCGCCTCTTTCCATGTATTTACGATAGCGATGATATCCTGAGCTGTAATGGTATTGATATCTGTGTGATAGGTATAACAGATTCTTTCCCATGCCCATGCCCATTCATAGGTGTAATAGTTGGCATGCAGTTCGTTGAAGAAGCTGTTCGCTTTTTCAATGGTGTTGATCTGATCGCTTTCCACTAATTCGATAAAATGGTCAATTTCTGACTTCGGAGCAATCAGTCCGGAGAGGTCAATCCATTCGCCCAGACCAATCTCGGAATCCGGTTGGAGTCGTGCTCTGATCTCTTCATTCGATTGAAAATTAGTCGCTTCCAACCGTTTGATGATCGAATTGCCGAGGAACTTATGGATGGCAGTCTGATAAAACTCAATACCCTTGACCAAAGATGATCTTTTGATCTTTGCACTCTGATAGGTATATACCTCTGATGTTTCTCCGGATATCCTCTGTAGGGCATGCAGGTTGTGAATGGCTTTATACATCTTACAGATGGTGTAGGGACTCAGCAAGTTGAAATTGATGGGATCCAACTTGTGTGAATCGGTACGTTTGTCGCGCTTGGGCCATTTCTGAGCATCGCGCACCGTTCCCACACTCCGCAGATTAACACCCGGTACCAGATACGTTTCATCTCCTTGCTCGATGAGGTAGGAGAAAGGCATGTCTGATGTGTCGGCATGGTGCACATGTCGTCCCATTACCAATGAAAAAGCACCCACTTTAGCCGGCCATAATATATAGGAGTCGCTCGTAGTTTTTGATCCGCGCTCTACGATGCCCTGATGGATCGGTCCGAGTTTGTACATGTGATTGCTCTGGTTGGAACCGCTGCCTGCATTACAAAAGGAAAACATGCCTGCGATCAGCAAACTGGATTTATGCATGGACACGGTGTACGGACCGGCAAAGATGGCACAAGCCTCTCCATTTTCCAAGGCGCAGTTGGAAAAGATCAGAGAGTCGTGCGCAGAGTATTTGTTGCCTATGTGACAGGCCTGACCTACAAAACAATGTGTGAGATAAGCAGCATCGGTGATCTGTACCCCCGACGAAACAATAAAATCTTGTGCAATTACATTGGTACCGATATAGACCGGTGCTTCCGCGTTGCTGTTGATGCTTCCGTTCTTCAGACTACCGGTTCCTTCAATCCGGGTGTTGTCGCCTATTTTTACGTTGACAATGGTTCCCGAATTCTGTATCTTCACATTCTTACCAATGGTGCCACGATTGCTCTTGATCGATTCGGCATAAGCACTGCTCATTCCTTTCAGTCTCTTGATCAGTTCGGGGCGGTGACGGTAGAGTGCTTCCAGGTAGGCGAAAGGGGCTGAGAGCTGATCGGTGATTGACACTTCACGGCCTCCGGTTTCGTTGAGCACCGCTACTTCCACCGAATTGCCAAAGGTCGAGTCGCCGTCAGCATAGATTGCATTTGTGTTTTCAATGAAGCTCCCTTCACCGATGGTGTAGTTTGCGATGTAATTGCGAATGTTGTCTATCAGTACATTATCCTCAATGGTGCAGTTATAGATGGCTGAGTTATATAATCCGGAAGAGCATTTGATCCCGCCGGGAAGATCGAATCCTTTGTTGAAAACGCCAATACGGTTGGTACCTGAAAACTGAACGCGATGCACGTATCTGGTAGAGAATCCGGGTTTCACAAAGATCTTATTCCAGTCGGAGCATTTGCAGCCTTGCGCTTGTAGTTCTTCCACTTCCTGGGGAGAAAGGGATCTGTAGTTTTGCATAATTCAGATGTGTTTGATTGTTAGTTGGAACTATACTTCTTCTTCATAGGTTTCATACAGGTAATCATTGTACGGGAAACGGGAGGTGTGGATCTCCTTTACGCGCTGATAAATCAATGCCTTCAGATTGTCCACATTGTCTTTGGTCTTGGCTGATATAAAAATACATTCTCTTTCGCTGGCAGCCCATTCTGCTTTGATATCATCCAGCGAGAGGTTTTCTCTTGTGCTTTCGGTCAGATCGTCTTCGTCTTTTTTGATGTAGGTAAAGGCGTCGCACTTGTTAAAGACCAGAATGGTCGGCTTTTCACCTTTCAAGATATCTTTCAAGGTTTCATCCACCACTTTGATCTGATTCATGAATGAGGGATGTGATACGTCAACCACGTGCAGAAGAATATCAGCTTCGCGTACCTCATCCAAGGTTGACTTAAAAGAATTGATCAGGTTGGTAGGCAGTTTGCGAATGAAACCCACCGTGTCGGATAATAAAAGGGGGAGGTTCTCAATGGTTATTTTGCGAACGGTCGTATCCAACGTGGCGAAGAGCTTATTTTCTGCAAAGACATCCGATTTGCTCAGCAAGTTCATCAGGGTCGATTTGCCGGCATTGGTATATCCGACCAGCGCAACACGCACTAACTTGCTTCGGTTCTTTCGCTGAATGGTCTTTTGTTTGTCGATGAGCTTCAGCTCTTCCTTCAGAAACGCAATCTTGTCTAAGACGATGCGGCGGTCAGTTTCAATCTGCGTTTCACCCGGACCACGCATACCGATACCTCCGCGTTGTCTTTCGAGGTGCGTCCATAAGTGAGTCAGTCGGGGAAGCATGTATTGGTACTGAGCCAGCTCAACCTGAGTACGTGCGCTGGCCGTTTGCGCTCTGTTGGCAAAGATATCTAGTATCAGACTGGTTCTGTCTAGTATCTTTACTTTGAGTTCCTGCTCAATGATTCGTATCTGCTTCGCTGAGAGTTCGTCGTCAAAGATTGCCATCCCAATTTCGTTCTCCTCTATATATAAGCGTATCTCTTGTAATTTACCGGTACCAACAAACGTAGTGTTCATGGCCCTGTCCAAACGCTGAACAAACATCTTTACCGGTTCGGCGCCTGCTGTCTCTGCCAGAAAAGCCAATTCATCGAGATATTCCATGCATTTCTGCTCGTTCTGCTGCTGAGTAATCAATCCGATAAGTACAGCTTTCTCTGTCGGAGTCTCAGTGAGTATATATTCTTTCATAATTGCTTCTGAAAAATAGTATTCGATAACACGTTCTAAATGACTGCAAAGTTAGAAAAAAGAATGGAAGGTTGTGCATTCGGATTCATTTATTGCATAGATGCTAACTGCTCTCTGTCGTGTGGCTGTCTGTTCCTTTTCAAAAAAACATCCGTATGTTTGGATCGTTTCATGAATGTGAAACGCTCCAAACATACAGATGTTTTTATCCATTCTTACGGACGATTCCATTCGTAGATACGGATGTTTGGGTATAAAGATACGTACGATCGGATTCATGGATAGGGATTTA
>JAQUZH010000147.1 GCA_028691445.1 Bacteroidales bacterium
TGGCAGGTCACTTTGTATGGAGCTATAATGATTATACACGGGGATGCTGTGAAGAGACGCTGTTTTGTGGTGTTGTCGACATTAACCGCTATCCGAAGTTCAGCTATTATATGATGCAAAGCATGCGTGATCAGACGATTTCCCAATCGGATTTGTATGATGGTCCGATGGTATATGTGGCTTCCTATAATGCGTCGCCTTCTTTTGCTTCTTCCACGACGGATATCACTGTCTTTTCCAATTGTGACAGCGTGCGACTGTATAGGAATGGGACGTGTATTGGCACTCAGACACGTGCCGGACGTACTTCTTTGTATAAACCCATCGTGGACAAAGGCGGAAGTCCTTGTTTTATCTTCAATGCAGGGAGTTATGAGGGCGGCGAACTGAAAGCGGAAGGTCTTATGGAGGGTAAAGTGGTGGCAGTACATCGTGTGCGCACTCCTGAACAGCCGCATCACATTGAGGTCATCGTTCACGATAATGGCATTGCCCCTGTGGCAGATGGAAGCGATATGATTCCGGTTTACTTCAAGGTGTGCGACAAGAACGGTACGTTGGTGCCGACCTCGGATGCAACTATCCGTATCTCTGTCTCAGGAGAGGGCACTCTGATAGGTGACGGCATCGAACGGGTAGGTATCTCTTCGCAGCAAGTGGAAGGTGGTGTAGGTTTTGCCTTTGTCCGCACGACAAAGAAGACGGGTGTGATTACGATACAAGCTTCCGGTGACGGACTTGCAGAAGGAAAGACGAGTGTACAGAGTTTGAAGTACGAAGGAACTCCTTTGTCAGATGGTGCGCATAACACCTTTGTCGGACAGGAAGAATCGGGTGTCACGTTAAAACAGACCGCTTGGGAAAAAACGATCCTGTCAAAGCCGGTACTACCTGTAAAGGAAGTGATTGTTTCGGGAAGTCAACAAGAAGCATATCCGGCCTCCAATGTAGTGGATGGTGACGATAAGAGCTGGTGGATTGCCAATGAAGACCGTTTTCCACAGGTCATCATGCTGACGTTGAAAGAGCCGGCATTTGTGTCTGCCTGTCGTATCTTGTTTCAGAAAGACAGTTCCTCCTACAGACATAAAGTGGAGGTATCTTCCGATGGTGTGAAATGGACCACTTTGTATGAACGGGAGTGCACCGGCTGGGATTTCAAACCGCAGGTCGTTGAAAAAGAAATCAAATATTTGCGACTGACTATTACTCATGTTTCAGAAGGAAGAGCCGGTCTGGGTGAGATTACCCTGTTTGGAAAATAAGCGTTAGCTTTCGGTATCAGAATAGTCTCTTAGTAATGAACCGTATAACTCTCTTGCCGTAACCTAAAAAGTATCGGAAGATAACTCTTTTGTGACACAAAAGAGTTATCTTTGCGCCCATAATAGATACTTTTTATCAGAACCTACTAATTACTTTTTTATGAGAAAACTGTTTTTTCCATTTCTGCTTTGCGCGGTGATGCTTTCTGCTTCCGCCCAAAACAAGAAAGTCTTGAAACTTAAGATCGCTCAGCCGGCTAAACTTCAGGTTGCAGCGACCGGGAATCCCGGGTACAAAGGGGATTCGACCAAACTAGCTGTAACCGGTGGTACTCCTGATTATTCTTTTGCATGGGGTAATGAGGTGGTAACTACAGACAGCACTTCGTATGATGTGACGGTGACTGATGCCAACAACTGCACGGCATCTACGACCATTAAAATTACTGCGACACCAATCGAGGAGATCCCGGCAAATCTGCGTGTGTATCCCAATCCGGCTACAGATGTGATTTATGTTCCTTTGGAGGGTAGTGGCAAAGTGATAACAATAGCCTTACTGACTGTGAAAGGTCAGCTGATCTCCAGCAAGATGGTAAAAGGAGAGGACGCTGCTTCGGTAGTTGCGCTTTCACTGAATGGAGTTGCTCCGGGTACTTATTTTGTACGGGTAACAGGTAAGGGAAAGCCGGTCACTCATTCTATCATCATTAAATAATACGTACTATGAAGAAACTTTTATATATCATTGCCACAGCGTTGATCTCGCTGACCGGCACTGCACCGATCTCTGCTCAGACTGAAACGGTAGCGATGAAATCAGGAGATTCCCTACTGATTGATCTGGATGGTTACAGAGCTGGCACCATTAACTGGCAAAGTTCATCCGATAGCATCACATGGACAAAGATTCCGATGAACTCGGCTTCCACGTTAAAATATAAGATCGTGAAGCCACAGTTTATCCGTGCCCGAGTGAAAGAGGGAACCTGTGGATATTATTATTCAGATGTTCAGATCGTGAATATGGAACAGACCTTTAGCGTCTCTACCAACAAAGCATATGTCGAACCCGCCGGTTCGGGATTTACCAACAGTGGCGGTACTATCACAAGCTGGAGCAACCTGAACAAGAGTGCGGTATGGTACTTGTATCAGAAGGCGGGCACCTATGACCTGAACATAGACATCAAGGCGACTGTCAGCGCAACGGCTCGTCAACTCGAGCTGAGTTGTGCTCCTTGCTACGACTTGGGTTTTGATGCTGTGAAAGATACATTGGTATATAAGGGTAATAATAAACGGGACACAATTTCAGGAGTGAGAGTGGTGATTCCTCAGACGGGATATTATCGGTATGAATTGAAACCTCTTGCCAGCATGACGGGTGTAACGATCTATCCGCTTTCCTTTTATTCTTTCACAAAGCCGGGTGTAGAGACGATGCCGGAAGTACATGGCACAGATTATCTTTCTTCTCCATCGGTGCATTTGAGTTTTAGTTCGACGGCATCTACGACGAAGGAATATAATTGGATTTATGAAGAGATTATGGTTCCGCAAGGATACGATCCGCTATATACTTACTGGATGTCATTAGGCTTTTTCCGTGGCTATATGGGAATTCAGACCAACAGTGCTACAGAACGTCGTGTGCTTTTCTCTGTTTGGGATAGTGTGGATACGGATACCAATCCGGATGCGTCGAAAGACAGTCTGGTCTCCTTGGTAGATAAGGCGGACTATGTGACTGCCAACGGATTTGGGAATGAAGGGACCGGCGGACAGTCGTATGTGAAGACGGCAAACTGGAAAGTGGATCAGCCGGTGAAGTTTCTGATGAATGTGCGACGTGATGCGGTAAAGACACTAGATGGACAAGGCAATGTGATAAAGACAAAGCCCACAATCATATTGTCAGCCTGGTATTGTGTGGATGAGACTGAAGGCTGGAAGTATGTAGCCACCTGGAGAGCACCTTTTGACAGTCGTATGTTTGATGGCTTCTATTCGTTCATTGAAAACTTTGGTAATGGCAATGGTCAACAAGTTCGCAAGGGATATTATTACAATGCGTTTGCTAAAGAGTATGCTACTGGTAAGTGGGTGAGCCTGAATAAAGTGGGATTTTCACATACAGATGGTGCTGTGGGACAGCGTGTGGACTACGAGCAAGGAGTTGCTCCGGAATATCCGGAACGTTTCTACATGGCTTCCGGCGGATATACACCGACAAAACTAACGGCCAATCAGATTCCTTTGCAGACCAATGCACCGACCTTGGATCTGGCTCCTTTTACAGCGCGGGTAGATACTGCACTCGAGGCTGAAGCAGAATTGAACAATATTGTGTATAAAGACAAGACAGGATGGTCGATCGAGAGTTTCACTACGCAGGAGACCTCGGGTGAGGGAACAAACGGTCGTGCCGCACAGATTATTGATGGCAATACCAGTACCTATTGGCACTCTGCATGGACAGGTACACCGGCAACCTATCCGCATCAGTTTGTCGTGGATACAAAAACCTCGCAACTGGTAAAGGGCTTTAAGTTTACGCTCAGTGGTGGCACAGGTCGTCACATGAAGGATATCAAGATTGATGGGAGCGAGAATGGTTCGACATGGACGCAGTTAATGCGTACCGATGCGCCGGATTCAGAGTCTTATCTTCTGAAACTGGATGCTGCTTCTACCTTCCGCTACTTCAGACTGACTATTTATTCGGGATGGAGCACTGATATACATACACGTATCAACGAGGTAGATCTGTTTTAAACACATCCTATCGGATATGAAAGAGATAAGGGAACTCCGTAAGAAGTTCCCTTATCTCTTTTCTTATTCATACAGGAACTGTGCTGTTGCTGTGCAATCCGTATCCGTTGAGAATGCTGCCCAGTGAGCACTAAAACCTTTTGGAAAGGTATATTTTACAGGTACTCCTGATTTAAGTGCGAATTGTTTGTAGGCGACTTTCTGATCTGTATAATGAGCGATAGTAATCCATAGGGTCACTTTCACATCGCGATCTGCAGATAGGGTTAGTGTCTTCTTGTCATATCCGGTCATCAGATACGGGTCGCTCATAACCTCTTTTTGCACGGCAGTATTTTTCCAGGGGCCACCTTGCCCGATTGGTTTGCCTAATTTCCACAGGTCATCAATACTGCCAAACCAGAGGGCGGCATCACCGCTTTTGTTTTTGAAGAGATGTTCGCCGGATTGTGCTGATTTATTCACGCCGGAGATTACCAGTAACCCATTCCACGTATTAAAATCATCAATCATTTTGGCATGAGAAGAGATAGGACGCATCATTTCATACAACGGTTCCTGTCCGATATAAAAAAGCGGCAACTCATAGAAAGTGCCATGGATATTTGCTATTTCGCGCTCGGACTCCAGTTCGCGGACGGTTCGCCCAGTTGTATAACTATCAAACAAAGGATTACCTTTGGGCAATCGCAAGTTACCTTTAGAAGTATGAAGAATGACTGATGCGGCATCCACACTCCATACCTCTGAATTGCCGGAATTCATTTTCAAAGCTCTGGAAGCTAAAGAGTCCACAATACCCGGTTTGAAGTCAAAATTAAGTTTCTCAAACTCGTATTCCCCTTTTAGAAGTTGTTTACCTTCTTTCGTTACGGTGGTATAACATGAAAGGTTGAAATTGCAACGGTTGGTGAAGAGTTTGGCGGTCAGCACCTCTTGCTTTGTATCAATGTCAGCAATAGCCTCAAACATACTACTGAACTTGGCCGCATCCTTATAACGATCAGTTGTGTAGTGGAGAGCGAAAGTAACGAACCCATCATTCGCCAGTTGTATACGCAGCCACTCACCTTTCAGCGATTTGGGAAAGATGTAACTATCATACGCACCAGCTGCAAGTGTAATGTTCTTGTAGTCTGTCCAGGAGCCATTTCCTTTCTTATCTATCTGGATCGTAAACGTCAAAGGCCATTTGTCGTGATTGACCATGTGAGCGATGCGGTTGTCAAATCCAGCCAGGAGATAGGGATCACTGAGTTGTCCTTTCGCAACAGTATCCTGAAGCCAAATAGCACCATAGCCGGTAGCAGGTCCCCAATCAGCAAAGTCCCGTTTTGTACCAAACCACAGGTTTGACTGTGGCTGACCGGTCAGTGGGTTTCCCTGAATGCTCGACTCATCGGTGGCAAGAATAATCTGTCCATTCCAGCTGCAGAAATCGGGGATATAACGCAAGTGAGAGGCAATGGGTCGTATCCCGGCACTATTGCCTGTGGAGAAGGTTGCCGGGAAATCATAAAACATGCCATGCATATCCATCATCATCTGATTAGTTCCAATCTCGCGGATACGTGGCCATTCCGTAAACCATCCGTGCGACGGATCATTGTTGTTTGCCGCTTTGGGCAGTAAATACGTGCTCCATGTTCCATTTTCGAGGACTTTCAAACGAATGGAACGATTATCCCATCCCATGCTCCAAAGCGGTGACTTCTCATCAGGCACCGCATTGATTCCATGGCGGGTAGTGACATCGGTAAACTGTTTGCGCTCTATGATACGGAATCCTTTGCCGTCATATTCAGCCAGTGTACCCCGCTTCTCCCCACCTCTCTGTCCGGCGACAGACACTTGCCAGTCTTTATCCACTTCAAAACCTTCGTCTTCTCCGTTATTGGCAAGTATCAGTTTTCCTTGCGCCGTGTAGCCACCTTTGCCATGCCACCCCGGCAATGGATTATGGTACAGTTTCTTCACTTCCAGCGTATGAATGTTTGCTTCGTACAGCATCCCTTCCATATCATAGTAATAGACTTTATTGGCAGGGTCTTTCAGATGACGGGCAATTGCAGAGATACGTCCGGGCATTGTCAGAATCGGAATTGTCCGTATGGTACCATTCTTGTCGATCAGATAATGACCGATCAGCAATTGGTTGGATTCCTGGTGAATCATGCGGGCGGCAGGTGTGCCTCCAACGCTTCCGGGGAAGATCGTCATCTGCTTCTTATTATCCAGAATATAGAGCTTGTGATCACTCCCTTTGGGTTGATGCGCAGCATAGTTCACCATGTAAAGTTTGCCTCCCCACACTGCAATAGCACCGATACCACACTCATCGCCATATCCATATATCCCATTTTCACGTGCATGTGAATACGTGGTGAGGTGCGGATAAACACCACTGATCAGGAGATCGCCTGTGATGGAAGTGATTTGCCCGTTGTCTGTTTGCCAGACTGTTTTTGAGTGGCTCGTCGTTGTCCCAAGAAGGAATGTTGCAAATGCACAGCCTATCCAAAGATTTCTCATAATTTGTTTCGTTATTAAAGTCTTTGATCTCCAAAGATTATTAGCTGCAAATTTATAATTAATAATTATCAGTGCGAAA
>JAQUZH010000148.1 GCA_028691445.1 Bacteroidales bacterium
CGAAGCTACTTTATAACTAACTAAAAGAAAGGGATACAAGATGTCAACTTATGCTCAACAGAAGGATGAAGATCGCAAAGTAACCACACACCGTTTGTTAGAAATGAAACAAAGAGGAGAAAAGATCTCGATGCTAACCGCTTACGATTATACCTCAGCTCAGATTCTTGATGGTGCCGGTATTGATGTGTTGCTGGTTGGTGATTCTGCTTCCAATGTAATGGCCGGTAATGTTACAACTCTTCCAATTACACTCGATCAAATGATTTACCATGGCAAGTCTGTCATGAAAGCGGTGAAACGCGCATTGGTCGTTGTGGATATGCCGTTTGGTACCTACCAGGGAAATGCACTGGAGGCCGTCGCTTCTGCCATCAGAATCATGAAAGAGAGTCATGCAGACTGTCTCAAATTGGAAGGCGGAGCTGAAGTTAAAGAGTCGGTTCGTCGAATACTTTCTGCAGGTATTCCTATTATGGGACACCTTGGACTGACCCCGCAATCGATCAATAAGTTTGGCACCTACACGGTTCGTGCCAAAGAAGAAGCGGAAGCGAATAAATTAATCGAAGACGCACACATTTTGGAAGAACTGGGTTGCTTTGCAATAGTGCTTGAAAAGATTCCGGCTAAGCTGGCTGAGCAAGTGGCTTCCGAACTGACAATACCTGTCATTGGAATCGGTGCAGGAGGTGGCGTCGACGGACAAGTGCTTGTGATGCACGATATGCTTGGCCTGACGCAAGGTTTCTCTCCACGTTTCCTACGCCGTTATGCTAACCTGCAAGAGATCATGACAAATGCCTGCAAGGATTATATTAATGATGTAAAGTCAAGGGATTTCCCGAACGAAAAAGAACAATATTGATTTCAGATAGGTCGAACGATCTTTTGAAAGAAAGACGGACAACGAGCCGGGACTTCGAACATACTATTCGAGTCCCGGCTTTCTGTTTCTCGTTGCAAAATGGATGCTTCGCTCAATACTGTCTGCTCATTATGAGTAACTGCCTCTTTTCTGTTCGACAAAAAAACACTACCTTTGCGCCCTTAAAGAAAAACAAGCATGATTTCAGTAGACGGATTAGCAGTTGAGTTTGGGGGTACTACCCTTTTTAGTGATGTTTCTTTTGTGATTAATGAGAAAGACCGCATTGCCCTGATGGGGAAAAACGGTGCTGGAAAGAGTACTTTATTGAAGATTCTCTCGGGCACACGTACGCCTTCTCGCGGTAAAATATCGGCTCCAAAAGATAGTTTGATCGCTTATCTACCGCAGCATCTGATGACGGAGGATGGTCGTACTGTCTTTGAAGAGACTTCTCAGGCATTCTCCAAGTTACATGAGATGCAAGCTGAGATTGACCGGATAAACAAAGAACTGGAGATCCGCACTGACTATGAGAGCGATAGCTATATGCAGCTTATCGAAGAGGTGTCGGCACTCAGCGAGAAGTTTTACTCTATTGATGCGACCAATTACGAAGAGGCTGTGGAGAAAGCGTTGTTGGGACTTGGCTTTTCACGTGCTGATTTCCAACGCCAAACAAGTGACTTTAGCGGAGGCTGGCGTATGCGTATTGAACTCGCCAAACTCATTCTCCAAAACCCCGACGTTCTGTTACTCGATGAACCTACCAATCACCTAGATATCGAATCTATTCAGTGGCTGGAAGATTTCCTGATCAACAGTGCCAAAGCGGTGATTGTGATCAGTCACGACCGTAAGTTTGTCGACAATATTACCACACGTACCATTGAAGTGACCATGGGACGTATCTACGACTACAAAGTAAACTATTCCAAATACCTGCAACTCCGTCTGGAAAGACGTGAGCAACAGCAGAAAGCTTTTGAGGATCAGCAGAAGATGATTGCCGACAACAAGGAATTCATCGAACGTTTCAAAGGCACTTACTCTAAAACGCTCCAGGTACAGAGCCGGGTAAAGATGCTCGAAAAGCTGGAGATCCTGGAAGTGGATGAAGAAGATACCTCTGCCCTCCGACCGAAATTTCCCCCTTCTCCCCGTTCGGGCAATTATCCGGTTATCATGGATGGCGTGGGCAAAATCTATGGCGATCACGAGGTATTCAGTAATGCAAACCTCACGATTGAGCGCGGCGATAAAGTAGCTTTTGTGGGTAAAAACGGCGAAGGAAAGTCTACGCTTGTGAAGTGTATCATGAAAGAGATTGAACATGCAGGCACACTGACATTGGGACACAATGTACAGATTGGCTATTTTGCACAAAACCAAGCTTCTCTCTTAGATGAAAACCTGACAGTCTTCCAGACAATTGACGATATCGCTGTGGGTGATATCCGCAATAAAATACGCGATCTGCTGGGTGCTTTCATGTTTGGAGGTGAAGAATCTTCCAAGAAGGTAAAGGTACTTTCAGGAGGAGAAAGAACTCGTTTGGCTATGATTAAGTTGCTACTGGAACCTGTCAATTTGTTGATTCTTGATGAGCCGACCAATCACCTTGACCTGAAGACCAAAGATATTCTCAAGTCGGCACTTCAAGATTTTGACGGCACCTTGATTGTTGTATCACATGATCGTGACTTTTTGGACGGCTTAGTTACCAAGGTGTACGAGTTTGGCAACAAGAAAGTGAAAGAACATCTTTGCGGAATCTATGAATTCCTTGAAAACAAGAAGATGGATTCACTAAGAGAATTGGAAAGGAAGAATTAATTAGATTCTTCAAGCACCTTTTTTTTTAGTTTTCTGTAATACTGCCCCAAGACCCAATACGCAACGACAGAGGCTAAGAAATCGGATACTGGCATACTATACCAAATTCCCATAGCACCGTCTTCAAACAGATGTGGGAAGATGATAAGGAAAGGGATTAAGAAGATCAGTTGCCGTGTCAGCGAAAGAAAGATGGCGATATTCGCTTTGCCAATGGACTGGAAGAAGTTACAGGTTACCATCTGAGTACCGACAATGGGAAAGCAAAAGAGCATGATGGAAATTCCACGTGCGGCTAAATCAATCATTTCCTGATCGGTGGTAAAAGCGGAAGCTACTATTCGTGGTATAAACATACCGGCAAGGAAGGCCGTGGTTGTCACAATAGTAGCGCAAATTACGGTGAGTTTTAATACATCCATGAGTCTTTGATAATGACCTGCCCCATAGTTATAACCTGCAATAGGCTGCATACCTTGGTTAATACCAATCACGACCATCACAAAAAAGAAACCCACGCGATTGGCTATCCCATAAGCTCCAATCATCAGATCACCCCCATACTTTTTCAATCCGAGATTGATCAGAATAACGACAAAGCAACCGGCGACATTCATGAGGAAAGGTGACATTCCTATGGCCATGATACTCTTGGTTATCTGCTTTTTCAAAAGGAAAGACTTTCTGGTGAAGTGTATCGGCGAACTTTTACGAGAGAAATAATAGAGCTCCCACGCAAGGGCCATCACCTGAGCCAGCACTGTTGCGGTAGCAGCTCCACGAATTCCTAGTTTGAGCACAAATATAAAGAATGCGTTTAACGCGCAATTAATCACAACCGTACATATCATGGCAATCATTGATTTGGTCGGATTGCCGGATGCTCTCAGCATGGCATTTAAACCCAGAAAGGTATGTGTCACAATGTTACCAATCAGAATAATCTGCATAAAATCACGAGCATACGGCAGAGTAGCTTCACTTGCTCCAAAAAAGAGGAGTATCGGATCAAGAAAAAGAAGAGAGATCGTTGTAAAGAGTGTTCCGATAATCAGACAGAGTACGACCAGATTACCCAACACCTGATTGGCACTCTCTTCATCTTTCTGACCAAGCTTCACGGAAAGAATCGAAGAGGCTCCCACTCCCACCAAAGATCCAAAGGCTGCAGCCAGATTCATAAATGGGAAAGTAATGGCAAGTCCGGTGATGGCTAATGCTCCTACCCCATGTCCGATAAAGATACTATCGATAATATTGTAGACGGATGCCGCCGTCATGGCAATAACCGAAGGAACAGCATATTGCATTAATAATTTGCCAATTTTCTCTGTTTCTAATCGTGTATGTGAAGCTTCTTTCGTCATTGAATCTTTATTTTTCTGCAAAGGTACCGCATTCTTCTGAATTCCAGAACCAAAAAGCACACAACAACTTACTATTTATTGAGATTAAGCATTGAGATATCAAGAATCATCCCTATATTTACGCAGTATTTATCTAATAAATAGGTTAATCTCATGAAAGCAATTCAAACAATACTAGCAATCGCTTCCTTATGGACAGCGGCTACAACTTATTCTGAAGCTCAGGGACTTGCAGGCATTACGGATGCGATCAGTGAGAAAAGACAACTCACTAATCTCCCGACGTTCTATCTTTCGACAGTAGATACTGTGCCTGTCGTCAGTAAAGACGTCTATGTGAAAGGAACTCTTTATGTGGCAGGTCCGGTTGAACAGGCTGGTAAATATAACGATTCTATTGAAATCAGGGGACGAGGAAACTCCACATGGGGAATGCCGAAGAAACCGTATAGAACAAAACTCTACAACAAGTATAACCTTCTTGATATGCCGGCCAAAGATAAGACGTGGCCTATCCTTGCTAACTATGCGGATAAGACGCTCATCAGAAATGCCCTTGCCTTTGAGATCAGCAAACTGTGCGGTGTATATTATACTCCTGCCTATCGGTTTGTAGACGTTGTACTGAACGACGAATTTCTGGGTAACTATCTGGCGACAGACCAGGTAGAAGTAAGTGGCGACCGCGTAGATGTGGTGAAACAAGCTGTAACAGACTCTGTACTTCCGGCTATTAGCGGAGGTTACCTGCTGGAGATTGATGGATTTGCAATAACGACTCCTGTCGAAGGAGCAACTTTTCCCGAAGGCTTTTATAGTGCTAACAACACACCAGTCTCCATCAAGTATCCGAAAGATGATGAGATCAATAAAGCGCAACGCGACTATATCATCGACCATTTCAATAAGTTTGAGACATCGATTCTCACCTACAAGAAAGGTGAACAGATAGACAGTATCTCAAAATACCTGAATATCGATGCTTTTGTCAATTGGTATATTGCCTCTGAATTATGTGCAAACCCCGACTTCATCTGGAGCATCTATATGAAGAAAGACAGCGGAAACATGCAAATGTCCTTTGGTCCGCTGTGGGATAATGATATCTCTTTTGCTAATGATAGCCGTTTGGGCGATACCCGCGACGAATTAATGCTTCATAAAGCACATAACTGCGGCTCAATGCGCGCATTGCTTCAACGATTGTTTGCTATTCCTGCGATTAATCAGAAAGTAAAAGCCAGATGGGCTGAGATTCGCGATGCAGGTTTGAAAGATCGTCTGACCACATTCATCGACTCCACTTCTACGGCTATCGACTCCTCTCAGAAACTTAACTTTGAACGCTGGCCGATACTTGACCAGACCGTCTATCTTGAACTCGAAGCTCGTGGTTCGTACGAAGCAGAAGTAGATTTCCTCCGTACTTTTATGAACGATCACATTACTTCACTGGACAGTATCTTTAACACGTTTGAAGATCAGATGAAACTCTTTGAACTGAACGAAAATGTCTGGTACTCTCTCTCGAACCCTGCTGTGAATAAAGTGCTGGATATTCAAAACAACTCGACGGATGATTATACGCCTACGGTTCTCTGGACAGATTTGGAAGGAGCTATGGAAAGTCAGCTCTTCCGTTTTTCTACGCTTGACAATGCCTATTATACGGTGACGAACAAAGGATCGAATAAAGTACTGGAAGCGATGTTGGAGTTTATCCCTGACAGTGAGGAGCCCTATACTCCAGCCGATTATACACTTTGCATCAATACGTACAATGCAACTAATGAGTCGCAGCTGTGGAAGCTCGAAGAAATACAGCCAGGCATCTTTATGCTGGTCAACAAGTACTCCGGACTGGCGATTGACAACTATGGTGGCGGCAGTCTGGATGGTAACGAGATTAATACATGGACTGCTTCTGCATCCAATCCAAACCAACAATGGAAATTCAATGCGGTCACTTTAGTTGATCCCAATACTCCGGAACATAGGCTCCATGAAGCCAATGCAAACATATTCACCACAAGCGAATGTGTACATATTGAGAGTAAAGTAACTGCTCCACTCCTGATTACTGATCTGAACGGCAAAATCATCTTCCAACGGATGATCAATGCTACATCGTATGAGATCACGCTTCAGAGTGGCACTTATGTTATAAAAGTTGACAACACAATCTATAAAGTCATCATCCCCTAATGAGTAATAAATGCTCCATGAGCAGATACAACAAACTGTTCACAGTGATATTCGTTTTTACTTTCGTATTCATTCAGGTACATGGTCAAATAGACACAAATCTTAATGCTAAGCTGAGCAAACGAGCTCAGATAACGAACCTTCCCTCGTTTTACATCACTACTGCCGGATCGGTAGTCAGTAAAGATATCAATGTAAAAGGAAAGCTCTACATTGCCGGAGCAGATACATTGAAAAACGATTCTATCGAGATTCGCGGACGAGGTAATGGCACGTGGAACTGGGCAAAGAAACCCTACCGCATCAAGCTGTACAGCAAAGCAAATCTGTTGGGTATGCCTGCCAAAGACAAGACATGGCC
>JAQUZH010000149.1 GCA_028691445.1 Bacteroidales bacterium
CAGCATCTCTATTTCCACGTTGCGGTTTGTGTTCTGTTTGATAAGGTTGTTTTTCTCGTTCGAAAGCATCTGCAGAGCCTCCATTTCTTCGCCCTCTTCCGGCTTTATCTCTGCCTTATCATGCAGCGCGAGATTGTTCTTTCGCTCGGTAAGAGTGGCTTGAATGGATGTCATTGTATCGCGAAGACGATCCAACGCTTTTCTCTCCGCAGCGAGCCAGTTGGTATCCTTCGATAAGAGTAACGCCAACTGTTCGCCACTCATGGCATCCTCTTGTTTGGCAAGCCAGTCATGGATGGCAGTTTGCAATGCCTCGCTTTGTTTGGTGAGCGTCTCAATGGCAGCAGTTAGTTGAGCGATACTACCAGCCAGCTTTTCACCTTTGGCGGCAATCTCCTCTTTAGCGGTAGCGAGCGCCTTCACTCTTTCGGCCATCTCATTGCCTTTTAGTCTGTACTCCTTTTCAATCAAGTCGGCCGATTTACCATCCAGTAGCTGCGCTCTCTCTTTTTGAAGAGCGTCAAACTCATCCATCGTGCTTCTCTGTTTTGTCTCTTTGATTGACAACATCTCATTGGCTTCCAACAAACGTTCGTTCTCATGCTTGCATCTGATTGAGAAGTTACCGTATTGTTCGTTGGCTGTTGTTTGTTCGGCGCTATACCTCTTCCAATTCTCCGCGATCTCCTTCAGCTCTCTCTGCAGCACTTTATAGTCGCACTGCTGCCAGTCAGGCAACACATTCAGATAGGTTGCCAGTTTGGTGTCTGCCTCTTTCGCTTGATTGGCATAGCTCTCGACCATCGATTGCAAACGAACAATCTCTGCTTTACGCTTTTCTATCCTTTCTTGAAGCAAAGTGATTTTGTTACGTACCTCTTCTTTTAACTGATTGAGTTCGGCTTCTTTCACACTCTCTTCCGGCATCTCAGTCATCGGATGATGCACACTGCCGCACACCGGACACGGAGCACCCTCTGTTAATTTAGCTCTTAACATCGCAATTTCGGTAGGGAGCAGGTTATTCAACCGTTCAGCTTCAGCGGTCAGCGTAGCAAGTGTAGCGATATCCGAGACCAACACCTCTTCAGCCTTCGCTAATGTCTGCTCATTCACCCCCTTTTGTTCCTTTGCACATTGCACATCTCGGAGCAGGTTATCGATCAGCTCCATTCTCGGAACGATATCGCTGTATTGTTGGTGTTCATCAAACCAAAGCTGACACTTTGATCTTGTTTTTTCAGCTGTTTCAATCTCCGTTTGGGCAGACAAGAGAGACTTCTCGATTGTTCTCTTTGCTTCGATTGCTTGCAAACGCTCCTTTTCAGCCTCCTCCTTCCTTTTTCTAGCATTCTCAACCTGAATGTCCAGCGACCGAGCCTTTTGAATAAGTGGTTCGAGAGCGGAAACCGCCTCCAGATGATTCTTCTGATCTGCTTCCGATGTAGCCAGGTTTTCCTTGGCTTGCTTTAACTTCGCCGTATAAGTGTCACGTTCGCTCTTGTATCCAGCAAGTTCAGATTGATGATTCACAAGCTGTTGCTGAGTGCTTTTCAGTCCGACGTAACTATCCCGAATGGCTTGTACGCTATCACTCTTATGCAAAAAATCAACTCTCGGCTTAGCCTCTTCGATCACCCTTTGAGCCTGTTGCAGCTGTTGTTCAGCCTGATTCACTTGATTCATCAGAAGAGCTTCGTCATTGATCCATTTGATTTTCGCCGTCAGTCGCTCTACCTCGATTTTCAGGGAGTCTAGTTCCATTTTGATTGCTTGTTTCTCAGCTATAAGCGTTTGGCACGCTTCATCCGAAAGAAGTTCGATCCCTTTGATCTGTTCTTTCACTAGATTCAGATCCTGTTCGGCGTTTTTTGACTTCTCATAGATAGACGATGAGATTCTGGAATAGATCTCGGTGCCGGTCAACTTCTCCAGCAGTTCGGCTTTCTCTTTTTGCGTCGCTTTCAGGAAGGTAGCAAAATCACCCTGAGCAAGCAATACCGCACGTGTAAACTGGTCAAAGGTCAGTCCGATAAGTTCGACGATTTTGGCCAGTAGCTCCGTCTTGCGTCCCGGCACCTCACTGTTTGTGCTCAGGTTAGTCAGCCGGAAGTCCACGCTCTGCAACGAACCGTCCACCTTGTCGCGCGAGCGGCGCACACTCCACCGGGAAACGAACGTTTCACCACCAAGAGAGACAAACTCAACCTCAGCATATCCATTACTCGTGCCACGGCGCAACACCGTACGACTATCCGTTTGACTAATGGATTTATCCTTTACATCTAAAATAGTCAGACTATCGCTCGTTCGATTGTTGCGCGGGATATTATCAAACAGGGCCAAACACAAGGTGTCAAGCAGCGTTGATTTGCCCGAACCGGTGTGCCCGGTAATGGCAAAAATGCCTGCCGACTTTAAGGGCTCCTTCGTGAAATCGACTTCAAACTCACCCTCCAGCGAGGCAATATTCTTCCCTCTTATCGCTACTATCTTCATCGTTCAATCTCCTGTATTACGTCAAGAAGTAATTTTTTCATTGTCTCCGGCATCTCATCTCCATATCTACCTTTGTAAATCATCGTAGCCATATCCATGGGTTCGATGGTCTGAAGTTCGTCGTAAGTGATAACCTTTGCCTCTGTGTCACGTTTCGGTGTAACCGCCGCAATTCGTACCAGACGGGCATTCTTTGTTTGCAATGCCGTTTCGATCTGAAACCGTAGCGAAGGTTCCGGTTCGGTGATCAGGACTTTCACCTCCAGATAGGGCGACGTTTCGGTAATCTCGCCGTCAGACAGTTCGGCGATAGCATCCAACACCTCAGTCAGAGGCAATGGTTCGCCGGGAATGCTCAGCAGCCTAACCGGAGCATCAAAGAAGAGTCGTTCCATTGTAGCAGACTCATTGATGTCAATCAGTACAACCCCTTGCTTATTATTCTTTTCCGCAAAAGACATGGGCAGCGGTGCACCGGCATAACGCACATTCTCTCGTCCTGACACCCTCTGTGCCCGATGCAAGTGTCCGAGAGCCGTATAAGCGATCTCTTTGTCGAAAGAGTCGGGAGAAACACATTCCAATCCGCCAATCACCGTACGCTCCGAACGGTCATTCTCCGAGATCTCCGAACCCGTTGCTTGCAGATGTCCCATCGCCACTACAGGTCCATTCGTACCTTTCACACAGTCAAACACCGCCTCATATATCGCTTTGACACCCTGTGCATAGGTTTCGGCAGTGGGATAATCACCTTGTCGCAGATAAGGCACTGCCAGACAACAGCCTCCTTTATCGAGCGGAATAACAAGATGGTTGAAGTCTATAGTGCCGTCATCCGTGCGTCTGACCACTCCGCGAACGGTGATATTCATATCCTCCAGAAGGGGGTTGGGCGCTTCAAGTCGTGCAGCAGAGTCGTGGTTGCCGGCTATAATAATGATCTGCAGATCCGGTTTGTCAGTCGTCACCTCGCGCAAGAAATGATAGTACATCTTCTGCGACTCTGCCGATGGATTGGGACTATCAAATACGTCGCCTGCAATCAGCAGCAGGTCGACGTTCAATGCATTGATTTGATGTTTCAACCAGGCAAGAAATTGAAGATGTTCCGCTTTGCGGTCATACTCAAAGAATGTTTGCCCCAGGTGCCAATCGGCAGTGTGAATGATTCTCATAATGATATATATTGATCGATTATTGATGGAGGCATCACACACATCCATCTCATCCGATTCTTGTTTGTCAACGACCTCGAATCTATATTATTGCTTAGGGAAAGCAATAATTCAATGCTAGTTTTACAGGTACGTAAGCCGCATCGTACGGTCCGCTGATCGCTCCTTCGTCCGAGCAGTACCGCTACCCTGTTGGTTCCGTTCTTTCTGCCGCTTGACTTTGAGATAGTTTCCACTTTTCCCCTCTCAAATTTCCTGTTTATGAAATTAAGTTCCTACATTTGTCTGCTACAACTTCTGTATGGAGTGATTGAACATGCCATACGAAGAGCAAGGAGTAAAGAAAGAAGTATCTGTAATTAGTAACCAATAGAAGCACAACCAACCATGAAACTGAAAGTACTGTTTGTTGCACTTTTGTCCCTCCAGATGGGACTTCAGGCAAAACCGATCAAAGTGATGTTGCTGACCGGCAAAACCGACAATTACCACCGCTGGGAAGTCACCTCTCCCTATTTGAAAGCGACCCTCGATCACCAGAAAGTGTTTGCGACCGATGTGGTACTGCTCCCTCCTCCCGGCAAAGCGTTCGACGAGTTTGTTCCTGAGTTTTCAAAGTACCAGGTGGTGGTTTTGGATATCAACATGCCCGAATGGAACGAGAAAGCGAAGACAGCCTTTGTGAATTTCGTTCAAAAGGGTGGCGGCGTAGTCGTGGTGCACGAAGCCAACAATGCTTTCCAAGACTGGAAGGAATTCAACCAGATCATTGCGTTGGGTGGTTGGGGAAACCGTAACGAGAAAGATGGTCCCTACTATTATTGGAAAGAGGGCAAATATGTCAAAGATTATACGCCCGGTCCCGGCGGCGCACATGGCCAACGGGTTCCTTTCGTAATCAATATTCGCGACACCGAACATCCGATAACGAAAGGCTTGCCTACCAAATGGCTACACCAAAACGATGAGTTGTATGGCAATCTTCGTGGTCCGGCGGAGAATATCCATGTGTTGGCTACTGCCTTCTCAACCAAAGAGACGGGTGGTACAGGCAAAGAGGAACCGGTCTTCTTTACCGTTACCTACGGCAAAGGTCGCGTCTTTCAGACTGTCATGGGCCATACCGGCGATGATTATGCCGACTCGGTTGAGGATGTTGGTTTTCAGGTAACCTTCGCGCGTGGCGTAGAATGGGCTGCTACCGGAAAGGTGAAACAGGAACTGCCAACTGAATTTCCTACTGAGACCACTGTTTTGCTTCGCAAACTCGATCAGCTGAAGTAACTGCGACGATCTTATACTGAAATGGATAGACACATTATAAACAAATAAATAATGTGATACGTATTGCGTGATGAGCCGTACTTGGCGGGGAGTGAGTATCTGGTCGTAGCTGGTCAATACGGTGGCTTCCATATTTCTCTTTTTCAATGGCTGTAACTACCTGATTTATAATCATAAAGGATTAGAGTCTTTTCCGAAAAAACAGACGGAAAACTCCGGAAAGATATACGGTTAAAAGTAAAAAGTTTTCCCATAGTTTCCGGCAAAACTATGGGAAAACTTTTCAAGGGTTTTGGACCGTTTTTTGGTTGCATCCGTATTGACGAATTTTCTCTTGAGGTTAGCGTGCGTTTTGTCTCTGTTGGAAGATATGTTTGTTGCCTGACAGGTATACTTGCATCAAGACGTTTGCTCCGTTTCATGAACGTGAAACGAAACAAACGTCTTGATGTTTTTTCAAAGGGATGCCTATCCGTTGTGGAAAATGTTCAGTCTATTTTCCGCAACGGAACAAGCGGTGTCGGCAGTGATATCCGCAGCAAACTCACCATCGTGGCAATGACGGCAAACGTGCCGGCTAATAGCAACGACGCACGAGTCGTATGGGCAGGAAAAAGTGTAAACATCATCGCTGCCAGCACTGCGCCTAAGGTCTGACCAAGCATACGGGCTGTGCCGAGCATCCCACTAGCTCCTCCGCTGCGCTGTGGTGGCGCGGAGGCAACAATGATACTGCTGTTGGGCGATTGAAAAAGTCCGAAACCGACTCCGCAGAGTGACATGCGCCAGAGAATATCGACTGTGGTAGGTTGAACGGGCAGAAAGGCAATAAGAAAGAGTCCGGTGGCAAAGACCGTCATCCCTACTCCTCCAAGGATACCGGCATGCAGATGTTCTACTAATCGACCGGCAATCGGTGCGACAAGCATAATGGCAAGCGGCCAGGGAGTGAGTAGAAAGCCGATCTGCGAACTGTCGTAGCCGAGTGTGTTCTGGAAAAAGAAAGGCAACGAAACCATCGCGAGCATCTGCGCCGTAAAGGAACAGGAGGATGCAAGTATGGATAGTGAAAAGATCGGGATGCGCATCAGATCGACCGGCAACAAAGGATGTTCCTGACGCAACTGATGGCGCACAAAAAGGGTTCCGATAGTCAGAAAGGCAAGGGCTCCTAAGAGAATGAGATAGTTACTCCATTTGTGGGTGATACCGTCCAAGGTGAAGATCAACAATCCAAAGACAAGGGCGTTGGTGGCACTGCTGAGCAAATCAAACTTGCGGCCTTCTACCTTGTCGGGGTTGTGGGGCAAGTAGCGAAACGAGATGTGAAGTGCGAGCAGTACTATCGGCACATTCAGCGCAAAGAGCCAGTTCCAATCTGCGACAGAGAGCACAAGGGAAGCAACGGTTGGGCCTGCCGCCAGAGAAATGGCTACAACAAGGGCATTGATCCCCATGCCTCTCCCCAACTGTCGTTTGGGATAGATGATACGCAGCAACGCGGTATTGACGCTGCTGAGTGCGGCGGCTCCAAATCCTTGCAAGGCACGAGCGATGATGAGTGTCGGGAAGGATTCGGATAAGGCACAGGCAATGGAGGCAATGACAAACAAGGTGAGTCCGAAAAGATAGACTTTGCGATAGCCGAAGATATCGCCGAGGGAAGAGAAA
>JAQUZH010000150.1 GCA_028691445.1 Bacteroidales bacterium
AAGCGGTTTCCTTCTATCGTAAATGAAGCTTGGGGGATTGTGAGGGGTGTGTTGCTGTATGTCATTATCGGTATCGCTATTGGTGCTGCTATGCATGGATATGTGCCCGAAGGTTTCTTTGAACATTATATGTCGAAAGACAACTGGTTTGCGGTTCCAATTTCCGTTCTACTTGCCGTCCCGATGTATGCGAATGCGGCGGGTATTGTGCCGGTCATCGAAGTGTTTGTGGCAAAGGGCGTTCCGATCGGCACTGCGCTTGCCTTTATGATTGGCGTAGTGGGGCTTTCACTTCCGGAAGCTACTTTATTAAAGAAGGTCATGACCTGGAGACTTATCGGTATTTTCTTTGGAACTATTACCCTGTTCATTATGATCTCCGGATATCTATTCAATTTCCTGTTATAGATTTACAAAACACTAAATTTAAAGAAGATGAAAACAATTGGTTTTATTGGCGGGGGAAGAATTACAAACATATTCCTCCATGCATTTGAGAACAGTGGAATCTCGTTAGAGAATGTGTCTGTATCTGACATCAATCAGGAGGTGCTGAATGCTTTAAAGCACAAGTATCCAACGATTACGATTACGACTGACAATCTGCAAGTTGTTTCTGAGAGTAGTGTTGTTTTTATTGCAGTTCATCCCCCTGTCCTGATGGATACTCTGACAAAGATCAAAGAGGACATTCCTGAAAATGCGATACTCATTTCGTTGGCACCAAAGCATACGATTGAGAAAATGTCTCTTGCCTTGGGTGGCTTTGCCAATCTGGCACGAATGAACCCCAGCGCTTCAACGATTGTAAACAAAGGCATCAATCCGGTCGCTTTCTCTCCGGCAATGAAAGAGGCTTCCAAAAATATTATTCTGGAACTGATGAAGACGCTTGGCTCTACACCGGAAGTGGATGAATCAAAGATTGAGGCGTATGCCGTGATCAGTGCAATGGGACATACCTACTTCTTTTTCCAACTTCAAAAGCTCAAAGAACTGGCAATCAGTTATGGCATGAGTGAACAGGAAGCTCAATCAACCCTTACTGATATGTTGTGGGGAACTACAGAAACACTCTTTAAGTCGGGATTGACGTATGAAGAGGTGATTGATTTAGTTCCTGTGAAACCATTGGGAGCTGTAGAAGAGACTATCAAGGGATATTACGATGAATATCTGACGGCCATCTTCAACAAAATCAAACCATAAGTACCTATTACTGAGTACGGCAATTTGTAATCAAAAAAATGGATAGACTATGAGTTCAAATAAAAGATTAAACTTCCTCGACCGTTATCTGACTCTCTGGATATTTCTCGCCATGTTTATCGGTGTATTTTCCGGCTGGATGTTTCCTTCGGTTGCCCATTTCTGGGATAGCATGTCATCGGGGACTACCAACATCCCTCTTGCTATTGGATTAATTGTTATGATGTACCCTCCTTTTGCAAAAGTAAGATTTGAAGAACTGGGTGATGTATTCAGAAACTGGAAAGTTCTTGGATTGTCACTCGTTCAAAACTGGATTATCGGTCCAGTGTTGATGTTCTTCCTTGCTGTATTGCTTTTCAAGTTTTTCCCTGGTGAAAACAATTCCAATCTGCCGTATGTGTATGGTATCATCATGATTGGCTTGGCTCGCTGTATTGCCATGGTGATTGTATGGAACGATCTGGCAAAAGGAGATACTCAATATGCTGCCGGACTTGTTGCTTTCAACAGTATCTTTCAGGTGCTTTTCTATTCAGTATATGCCTATTTCTTCATTGCCATCGCTCCCGGGTGGTTTGGCATTCCTACCAGTGACGCGGTTGAAGCCATTACCATCGGACAAATAGCTGAAAGTGTCTTCATCTATCTCGGCATTCCTTTTATTGCAGGTTTCCTGACACGATTCATCTTGATCCGGATTAAAAGCAAAGAATGGTATCACTCTAAATTTGTGCCCAAAATATCTCCACTGACTTTGATTGCCTTACTTTTCACTATCATTGTCATGTTCTCACTCAAAGGTGAATATATTGTATCCATACCTTCTGCTGTGATTTTAATTGCCATCCCTTTGCTTATCTACTTTGTAATCATGTTTGTAGGCTCTTTTTACATGAGCAAAAAAGCAGGTGCTACTTACGAGCAATGTACGACACTTTCATTTACAGCCGCCAGTAATAACTTTGAATTAGCCATTGCAGTGGCCATAGCGATCTTCGGGATCAACTCCGGAGAAGCTTTTGCAGCAGTCATCGGACCATTGGCTGAAGTTCCGGTGATGATTGCTTTGGTCAATGTTGCTTTCTGGTTTAAGAAAAAGTGGTTTGTAAAAGCCAGATATAAATAAGAATGGCTGTAACTACTTGATTTATAATCACAAAATAGATTCAAATCTATTCCGAAAAAATATACGGAAAACTTTGGAAAGATATACGGAAGAAAGCAAAAAGTTTTCCCATAGTTTTGCCCAAAACTATGGGAAAACTTTTCAGGGGATTTGGGACGCTTCTTTTGGGATTTTTAGAGACTCCAAAATGCCAATAATAGTGAACCCGAAAGCTATCCTGACAATCGATGCAAAAACTAGTTCAAAAAGGGGCAATCGATTGCTTTTTTGGTAGCAATTTTTGAGCGAGCAAGCAAAATCAAAACAGACCAAACTGCCATACAGTATACTGAGAGGTGTGGCTTGGTGCAGTTGGTGCATTAAAATCAAGGTATTCGGCGATTCTGAAAGCAAAAAAAAAAAAAAAAATTGACCCCGAAATTAGCGCAAATCAGCTGATCTTTAATCTGTTGTCCTTATCAAACCCCTTTTTTATATTTTCGGCCCAAATCGTCCTAAAAGTCACCCCAACTAACATCTCAGTTGTACATGGCTATGATTTTAACAACCAGAGTGATTCAATTACACTCTTCAAAAAAAGGGTGAAACACCAACCGCGTTCCACCCTTTTCAATATCAATCGTTTTAGATTACAAAGCCTTTAAGGCAGCTTCATAATTGGGTTCTTGTGTAATTTCCGGAACCATTTCTGTATAGACCACCTCTCCCTTGGGATTGATTACGACTACACAACGAGCAAGAAGCCCGGCAAGCGGACCATCTTCCAATACTACGCCATAGGCTTGAGCAAAGCCCAAATTACGAAAATCGGACAATGTGATGACATTCTCGATCCCTTCGGCACCGCAAAATCTGCCCTGCGCAAAAGGAAGGTCACGCGAAATAGCCAAGACAACTGTATTGGGCATCCCTGCTGCCAATTTATTAAATGTACGAACCGAAGTGGCACATACGCCTGTGTCAATGCTCGGGAAAATATTCAGAACAATACTCTTTCCTTCTGCAGAGGCCAATGTATATTCACTCAGCCCTTTTGTGATTAACCGAAAATCAGGAGCTTTCATTCCGACCTGTACAAAGGTACCTGCTACATGAACAGGAGTTCCTTTAAAAGCTGTTTGTAATCCCATATGTATTTTTATTTAGTTGTTTCGCAAATATACTTTTTTATTATGAGATTCATCATCACTTTTCCTATTTTTCTGCTTCCTGATATAAAAACCGTTTGATGCTCCGCTTGGGTGTTTTCTCAAACTCTTCGGGGAAAATCTTCATCTTAGCAATTTGCGAGTAGGCAGGAAGATTGTGATTGAGAGCAATTCTATTCTCTTCCATTACTTTCTCAATGGCTTCATTAGATAATCCGTGAGCAAAAGCATCCTCAAAATCAGGATAAACAAGCCCGACGAGCTTTTCTCCTTGTTCAACGACAAGCGACTCAGAGACATAAGGAAGGTTGTTTAATTTCTCTTCGATCTCTTCAGGATAGATATTCTGCCCCGAACTACTGAGAAGCATATTCTTGCAACGTCCTTTGATAGTTATGTTACCCTCTTCATCTATGACACCCATATCACCGGTATGAAGCCATCCCTTTGAGTCAATTGCCTGAGCAGTCAGATCCTTATTTTTATAATATCCGGACATCATATTTTCACCCTTTACAACAATCTCCCCAGCGATGTGAACTGGATCAGCAGAGAGTACTTTCACTTCCATCCGATGAACAGGTTTGCCGCAAGAACCGAGTTTATACTCTTTCCAGAACGAATAGCCGATAATGGGGCCGCATTCTGTCATGCCATAACCTACGGTGAAGGGAAACTCGATGGAACGGAGAAAACTCTCCACTTCAGCATTTAATGCAGCACCACCGATGACTACCTGCACAAAATTACCTCCAAAAGCCTCAACTACACTGCTACGAACTTTCGCTTTAATCCTATCGCTGATATAGGGTAATCGCAAAAGAAGCTTCATGGTTGGTGTTTCCAGTTTGGGAAGCACATTCTTTTTGATAACCTTTTCGATAATGAGCGGTACGGCAATGATCAGGTTGGGTTTGATCTCCGCAAAAGCCTGAAAGATGATCTTCGGACTTGGCATGCGGGTCAGGAAATAGACATGACAGCCACAAGTAAACTCAAACAGAAACTCAAAAGCAAGTCCGTACATGTGTGCCATCGGAAGGATGGAAATTACTTTTTCTCCCTGATTAAGATGCAACACATCGCGTGCAAATGTGATATTCGACCACAGACTCTGATAAGTCAACATAACTCCTTTGGAGGTACTGGTCGTACCGGATGTATAATTAATGATTGACAGATCTCCGGGCTTACTATGTACATATTTCACATGCTCCGGACGAAAATTTTTGGGAAACTTTGCGCCAAACATCTCATTCAGATGATCGCGTACTTCATTGAGTTTCTTCGTATGTGAAATCAAAACCGAAAAGTCATTCATTAGAATGATACCTTTGATATTGGGCATCGAAGCTTCATTCAGATTCTCCCAGACCATATCCCCTACAAAAAGCAATTTGGCTTCTGAATGATTGACGAAGTTATGAATATTATCCGCTTTAAATTCGTGAAGAATAGGTACTGCAACAGCTCCATAAGATATAACAGCAAGAAAGGTGACCCCCCAATGCGAACAGTTTCTTCCACAAATAGCAATTTTATCCCCTTTACTGATTCCACTCTTCTCAAAGATCAAGTGTATCTTCTCTATCTTTCGCGCTACATCCTTATATTGTAAAGTAACTCCTTTATAGTCAGTTAAAGCATTTAAATCCCAATGATTCTTGATACTCTCCTCTATGTAAGCAATAAAATCTTTTTCCATGACAAATAATTTCTCCAAAAGTATCCTTTTTCTTTCGTATAACAAAGAAAAGGATAAAATAAGAACAGTTTGTAAGACTCTGGAGGTGTACTAATTCTTCACAATAGAGTATTTCTGAATACCCAAATTGGCAAAAGCTTCTTTCAATTCATCGTCATTATCAGAGATGATTAGAAGTTTATCACCTTCTTTCAGAAGCGTCTTTCCAGTGGGCACAAAATAGTGTCCGCCTCGCTTAACCATTGCTACAAGGGTATTTGCAGGCAGGGTGAGGTCCATCATCTTATTCCCATTTTCCAACGTAACTGGATTAACTTCCACCTCAGACATAGCGCTTTTAATTTCATCCGGCAAGACCAGATCAAATTCTTTCTCTTTCTCTGGTGGTTTGGAAACTCCCAACCAACGTGCCATAGGTCCCACTGTCATTCCCTGGATAAGTAAGGAAACAAGTGTGATAAAAAAGACAATATTAAACATCTCATGTGCATGATTGATCCCTTCAATCCACGGATAAGTTGCAAAAATAATGGGAACAGCACCACGTAATCCTACCCACGAAATATAGAACCGCGCTTTGGAGGTAAACTTTCGGAAAGGAAGTAAACAAAAGAACACACTTAACGGACGGGCTACGATAATCATAAAGAAAGCGACCATCAAACCTATTCCTGTAATAGAAACCAACTCATTCGGATTCACAAGCAGTCCGAGCGCGAGGAACATGACGATCTGAGACAGCCAGGTAAGTCCATCAAAGAATGTAGCCATCGTTCTCTTGTGCACAAGCTTATGATTACCCACAATAAACCCGGCAATGTAAACAGCCAGATAGCCATTGCCATGAAAAAAGTCAGTGAAAGAGAAGGAAAAGAAGGCAAAGGCCATCATCAGAAGTGAGTAGAAAGAGGTATAAGAAACATTGATGTGATTGATTACATAGACCGCCAATTTACCAATCAGATAGCCAAACAAAGATCCTATACTCAACTGAACAAACAACATCTTAGCCGAATCAGCAAAACTGGCATCTCCAACCTGAATGATTTGAATAAAAAGAAGCGTCAAGAGATAAGCCATCGGATCATTACTACCACTCTCAAGTTCGAGCATCGGACGAAGATTCTCCTTAAGTCCCAGTCCGCGCGATCTGAGTATGGAAAAGACCGATGCGGAATCTGTGGAAGACATCGTTGCTGCCAGCAACATAGACTCCATCAGCGAGAAAACAGTATGCTCTTGATCAAAGAAATTTGTAAGATAATAGATAAAATAGCCGGTGATAACAGTCGTGCAAACAACACCTAATGTAGCCAAGATAATACCGGGAGCGATAATGGGACGAACCTCCTTTTTCTTGGTATCCATACCTCCGGAAAATAGAATGATAGTCAGAGC
>JAQUZH010000151.1 GCA_028691445.1 Bacteroidales bacterium
GACTTGGATCGTGGTTTCTTCAGTCCGTCAAGTAGACTTATTAATTACTTTATCTCTCAAGATCCATGGCCTTTTAAACAGTTAATGACCAATGAGAAATATAAAAAGTATTTTGGTCTCAGACTGGCAGATCATCTTTTTACGTCGTTTAATCCGGTTCGGATCGATTCAATGATTGATCTGCATAAGAATACCATTGCTCCTGAGGTACCCTATCATATCGAACGTTGGAAAGGCACCTCTTCAAGTTATGGAAATCCGATTTCGTCGGTCGATTATTGGTTGACACAGGTTGAGGCGATGAAAACGTACATTGGTGCTCGTCCTTCTCTGCTATTGAATGATCTGAAAAATTACGGTTTTCAATCACCGGTATCTGTCTCTGTCTCCACCTATCCTTCCAATGCGGGTAATCTTACATTCAACGGTTTGAAAATGCTTGTTCCGGATTGTGCCGGTGGTTATCCGGGGGGTGAGGAAATCAAACTTGTCGCTGAACCAAAAGCCGGCTATACCTTCATGGGATGGCAATTAAAAAGCCAGACTCAGTTGATAAATATGGGAAGCACCTGGAGCTATTCGGATACAGGAACTGATTTGGGCATTTCCTGGAATAGTGTGGAGTATGACGACTCTTCCTGGAAAAGCGGAGAGGCGGAAATGGGATATGGTGATGGAGATGAAAAGACTATACTGAGCTATGGCGCAAGTTCAAGTGATAAGCATCCTACCTATTATTTCAGGAAAATGCTTGATGTGACTGACCAAGAGAAAATTCAGAAACTCACGATGAGAGTGAAATATGACGATGGTGCTGTGGTTTATGTAAATGGTGTTGAAGTTCAACGGTTGAATATGCGGGTTGGTTCTATTAATTATTCTACCTATGCTGCTACAACTTCATCTGGTACTATTGACTTTGATGTGGATCCCAAGTTGTTTGTGAACGGTTCAAATTGTATTGCGGTGGAGGTTCATCAGGGAAATGCGACCAGCAGCGATGTGAGCTTTGACCTCGGTTTGTGGGCTGTAATGTCGGAAACAAGCAACTATATTTCGACTTCTAAGGAGCTGATTGTTCACCCGACGACAGCATTGGATCTCACTGCTGTTTTCCAAAACAGCGGACAATGTATCTTGCCGGCAGTGATCTCGGATGAGTATACAGTTTCAAAGGAGTGTTCACCGATATTGGTTCCCGATAATGTTCAGATTACTGCTACCGGCAAACTGATCATTGAGGCTGGGGTACAGCTTTGGATGTCGGATGGTGTTTCGATTTTTGCCTCCGGAGCCATTGAGGCACGGGGAACCGGTTATGAACCGATCTTGTTCAAGAGTAATCCGGAGAGTGCAAATCAAAAATGGGGAGTGATCAGTATCAAGAACGTGAGCGATACTTCCTACTTCAATAATGTAATGCTGGAAAACGCGTCCAAAGGTCCGCGACCTATTTACGAACTGGCCGCGCTTTCGATTGCACATTCTCCGGTCGTGATCGACAGTGTCAGCATTGATCGTATCTATAACAATCCTATTGCGGCCTATAATTCGATGTTGTCACTTACCAATAGCAAGATTCACACCGATTATGATGGCGCCGACTTTCTGAATGTCAAATTTGGTAGGGTACTCATTGATCATTGCGAATTTAGTGGAAACGATAAGCTTGATGTGGATGCGATCGACTTTGGTGATCTGACGACAGGTAGCGCCAGTGTGACAAACTCTTATTTTCATGATTTCATCGGTTTTAACAGTGACGCGGTGGATCTGGGCGATCATTCCAAGGGGGTAATCATTGATGGTATTGTAATTTATAATGTCCAGGATAAAGGGGTGTCTATTGGTCAGCAATCGTCTACCAAGATTACCAATTCGGTCTTCCTGAATTGTGGTATGGGTGCTGGAATGAAAGATTCAAGCAGTGTAGAGATTGATCATAGTACTTATTATGGTAATAACATTGCCATTGCTAATTATCAGAAACATGCCGGTGATGCCGGAGCGAATGCGTTTGTGACAAATACAATACTTTCCAATTCGTATACTTCCGGTTATCAGAGCGATGATTACTCTGCGATTCAGATTTCTAATTCTTTTGATGACACCGAACTGCTTCCTGAAGGAAATAATCTGTTTGGTAATCCGATGTTTGGCAATCCTGTTTTCTATGACTTTTCATTGTTGGCTGGTTCGCCGCTCATAGGGACTGCCATGGATGGGGGCAATATCGGTGCGAATATCACTTTACCGGAAATTGCTCCCTCTGTGATGATCACTGATATTGTCTATTTTACAGAGTCTGGAACAGAGGATCTTGAATTCATCGGTTTGTATAACCCGGGAAATAAACCGATCTCTTTGGATAGTTGTCTGTTTAATAAAGGTGTAACTTTTCAATTTCCGGAGGGAACAGCTATCAGTCCGAAAGAGAAACTGTTTGTGACATCCAATCCTTATGCTGTCTACTGGGAAAACTGTAACGTACCTCTTTTCCAATGGGAGAGTGGCCGTCTGGCCGATGAAGGCGAAATGATTCAACTGACTGATAAGTATGGGATAATTATAGATCAGGTAGTGTATGATAATAAGGCTCCTTGGCCCTCAGTTCAATCCTCAAATCAGGGTCTTACACTGAAGAGTTACGACTTGGATAATCACTTTGGTGAAAGCTGGAAGGTGCTGCCTATTGGTACAATTTCTACCAACCAGTCTCTTACCTCGCATCGTTTGGTTTGCGTTGATCAAGATCCTTCTACAGGTTTCTATACAGTCACCGGAATGAAGAGTGAAGCGGGCAACTATGAAGTGTTCAATCTTCAGGGGACAGTTGTTCAGAGAGGTATCTATCATTCAGGCATAGCAACCATTGAGCTTAACGGAGAGGCAGATGGAGTATATTTCATTCGTTTAGGAGAAGACTCTGCAAAGATTATCCGTATGAAATAAATAGGGTTTTCTTATCTGAATATTGTTGCGTAAGATCGTAGTCTTTTATTCGAAAGGAGTGCTGACTAACAACTCAGCCGCACGTTCTTTATGAACGGATATGGAGTAGTAGTGGAAGGAAGCTTTCGGACTGCTCCCTATCCGTTCCAGAATACGTTCCTTGAGAAGCCGGTACTCTTCTTCCGTGCAAGAGTAATCAAGATAATATGCCGGTGCTTTTTTGTAGATATCCCAGTTGGAGGAGTAGTCTTCTACCTGAAAGCCGCGATTGCGACACTCCTGATAGATGGCACGATAGCGATGGAAGGTAAAGAGCCCTTTATCCAGGAAGAAAGTAACGTGTCCGCTGCCCAAAGTGAATCGTTCCGGTATTTTCACACTTTTCTTACCCTCCAGAATGCTGGACTTAAACTGCGCGCAGATCCTCTTTATCTCACGATGTTCCGCGAGCAGATGTTCGTCAGTGAGGGCTTTGACCGGTATGGCTGAGTTTATGCGTGTCATAGTATATCCATTTCCTTTATTTCCACACGGACACGGTAATGACTCTTCCGGGTAACAGGAGTGAGGGAGAAGTATCCACTGCTTAATTTGCCGTTTCGAATTTCCCCTTTCTGCGTCTCCATACGTTGGCGATGATCTGCATATAGTTCGGCTGCCTCTTTCTGATAATCGACAGAATAGATTCCCTGTTTTCCCTCTTCCACATGAAGGTCGTAGATCAATCGTGCTACCATGCCCATGTTCATCCGCAGATTGATTTCGACACAGGGATGAATGGCGTAATGCTTCTCTTCTGTTTGGTATACAAACATATCAATACCCATATACCCTTGGTAATGAGGAGCGATGAGGGTAGTAAGAATCTCTACCAGTGATTGACGCAATCGTTGGAGTATTTCCGGCGATACATAGTTACTAAGTTGCTTTTCGATATCGCTGTCGGATGCAAGCAGATTGCCTTTGTAGGTACCATACATATCGGTATAAAAGAGAGAATAGCCGGAAAAGGTTGCTTGCTGCTCCTGGCAATGAAATTCCATTGCAAAATCGAGTATCTTGTTGTATTTCTGTTCGGCGATGACACTGCCTTGTTTGGCAAGGATTCCTTCTGCCCAATGATCGAGACGTTCCATCTTGTGATGCGGAGCGCACCAATGTATTCCTTTGCCACTCCCTGACCATGGCGCTTTATACACACAACTTTTGTGCTGTGCTGCAAAGTCGTGTATTTGATCAAGTGTGTCTATTTGACGCCCGAAGCAAAGGATGCAAATGGAAGAGAACTGTTCTGTTGAAGTTCGCGGAGCACGCTCAATGAGGTGGAGCGGTGGGAGAGTTGCCTCACAAGATCAATCTGAGCTGCATCGGGAAGTAGTTGTTCGGCTATTCCTCTCTTTCTGAAGAAATCAACACATGCAGGACTCCATCCCCAAGGGAAAAGAAGAAGATCTGCATCACTCAAGAGATGCGCCGGAAGGCTGTCGCTCTCTGCCCAGTCGGCGTTCAGGTTCAGCGAGGCGATCATCTCCAACCATTCCGATTCTTCAGGAAGGGTATCCGTCCATACTGTTCCTTTCCCTTCAGCGTACCAGAGTGGCAACAGCGATAAGTCGCTCTTCATCACTCTGGCACTCTCCGGTGCACAGAAATAGGGACTTCCATTGGCAAGTGCTAGGTCATTCTCTGGATTAAAAAGGAACAGGGTACGCTTCATATATGTCGGTTATTTCAATAATCCTTTCAAAAGGATGGGGTCGTTTGTTGTGATATAATCCACTTTCTGATCGATGAAGCGTTGCATATCAGCTTTATTATCAATCGTCCAGACGTTGATGGTCAGTCCGCATGCCTTTGCTTCCGCTATCCATTCCGGATGCTTGTTAAAGGTTGCATCACTGAAATCCACACCGCTAAATCCAAGTGTCTTCAACTCTTTGGGAGCGACATCACTGCCCAGATAGGCTACCGGAGTAGCGGGAGAGAGGTTGATCAGATTTTTGCAGGCCCTCTTGCTGAAAGAGATATATTCCACCTGACTCTCCATCTTGTATTTCTTTACCATCTTCACCACCTCTTTTACACAGCGGTCTTCATTGGTGGTGTCTTTGTGAGATTTGATCTCCACAATCAGTTTGGTGTTTGGATCCTTCAAACCCTGTTTGAGATAGCTTTTAAAGGTGGGGAGTACCTCTCCATTTTGTAGTTTCAATTTCTTCAGTTGCTTATATGTGGTTTCTTCCACGATCATTGAGCCATGTGTCCTGTCATGATTGAGTACCACAACACCATCAGCAGTGAGATAGATATCACATTCCGAACCATAGATACCGACTTCTTGGGCTTTTTGCAGAGAGGCAATACTGTTTTGAGCAGATCCTTCACAGTTCCAATGGCCTCTGTGGGCAATCACTTTTGTTTGAGCCATAAGCGTTACTGAAATTAAGAACAGAGAGAGGAGCGAACAAATAACTTTTTTCATTTCGGATGGTTTTTAGATTTACAATACATAAGGTGAAAAGAGGAGTGCGCAAGCGATATCTTCTATCACAACGCAAACTTACATAAAAAGGGCGATACTTTGGTTGGTCTGAATGAATTGATAACGGTTTTTCTAATAATTAGGCATCTCTTTGTTCCAAAAAAGCGATTCTGAGGGGTCCAAACAGACTGATAGTCCCTGAATGGAGATCAATTGCTTGCATACGAACGTAAGCGGAACGTAAGTGTAACAGACACCTTTCTTAAACAAATATAAACAAAAGCAAAATGAGCGCGAATCTAAAATATTGTTGTATTTTTGAGGCTTCTTTGACAGTACTCTGATCTTCTTTGCTGCAAGTGAGGTAGTGAAGTCGGAAGATAAGACCTCAATAATATGTAATAAACTACTAATAATAAACTATGAGAAAAAGTATCTTAGCTCTGAGTCTGTGTTGTCTTATAACACAAAGCTTTGCATTAAAACCTGTATTACAAGGATTTAGTTATGCATCTGTAAAAGCACCGGTAGGAAATGAATGGGAGTCTCCCGAAAATCTCTCCTTAAACAAGGAACAGCCCCGTGCTTACTTCTTTGCTTTCCAAGATGTAGAAAATGCTCGTAAAGTATTGCCGGAAAACTCTGCTTACTGGCAATCTTTAAACGGGGACTGGAAGTTCAACTGGGTAAAATCACCAGAGCTGCGACCGAAGAACTTCTATGAAACAACGTTTGATGTCTCTTCATGGGATATTATTCCAGTGCCATCAAGTTGGAACATTTATGGGGTTCAGAAAAACGGGAATCTGAAATATGGAGTCCCTATTTATGTAAATCAACCGGTTATATTTCAACATCGGGTTGCGGTGGATGACTGGAGGGGCGGAGTGATGCGGACACCACCTGATAAATGGACGACCTTTGAATATCGGAACGAAGTGGGTTCTTATCGGCGTGATTTTGAAATTCCGGCAACTTGGGACGGACGTGAAGTCTTTATCGATTTTGAAGGGGTAGATTCCTTTTTCTATCTTTGGATCAATGGCAAGTATGTAGGATTCTCTAAAAACTCCCGCAATACGGC
>JAQUZH010000152.1 GCA_028691445.1 Bacteroidales bacterium
TGCCGATGTCGTTGATGCCGATGAAAAGCACAACCCAACGGATGCCTCGCTGATCGAGCACATCGCGCTGGAAGCGGTCGATCGCGGGTGGTCCGAGACAGCTGCCCAAGACACAGTTGCCTCCCAGTCCTTTGTTGATGACTCCAACCGAGCGTGTGGCTTCATTTGCCTGCAGACGATGGGCAAGGATGTCGGTCCACTGGTTTTGTCTGTTTGTGCCCGATCCTCTGCCATCGGTGATGGAATTGCCTAAGATCACCACGTTAGAGAACGCTTCGGGGGCCATCACATCGATCGCATGCATGAGATACCAGTGGTCTGTCGGCACCGCTCCCTCAAAGTCTGGTTTGCTTACTTCATTGCCGGGAAGAAGATAAGAGGTGGTCCTCGAACCGGGATGCCCGGTGATATCGGGGGAAGTCGCGCCCAAAGCAATCGTGACAGCCACCTCGCTCAAAGGAGGCAAGGCAAAGGGAAAAGGATCGGATGTCACTTCGCCACCCGGCTCCAGGGTCACATCCTGCTTGCCGTTAAAGGTCAAGGCTTGGTCTGTCGAGAGATCAATCGCGCTACCCCCTTTGGAGAGGGCCAGATGAACGGCCTTCATCGTGACCGGCTTCGTACTGAACGCATTGGAAAACTTCATCTGCAAGCGCTTGCCTCCAATGGAGACACGCACGATCTGCCGAATGGTCTGATTGGTCAAACCGGGCTCGGGGGGATTGTTGTGCGGTTCGACGAGTTGGATCGCCGTAGCCCACGTGCCGACCCATCTCTCTCCTTTGGTCTCTTTGGCATCGACAGAGAAGCTGCCCACTCCACTCATCGTGCAGAGGCATACCAGCAACGCGATCATCCGCGAACGACTCCAGCTCAACCGGATCTTTTGTGTCATAGTAAGCGCCATTATATTCTTCACTTCGTCGTTAGACAAAAATTATCGTTTAAAGTTTAACGGTACTCTTTTTACCGGTATAGGTAATCACCTTATCCGGGTTCGAACATTCACCGGCACCGGTTCCTTTCTCACTCCCCACCTTCACGATCCGGTAGGTACGACGGCCAACCAGTTCAGGGAAACTGCCCTTTCGGTCGGACACTGTCAAGGTCTGTTTGCTGTCATCCCATTGCAGTTCGACAGTCGCATAGGCTCCCTGTTCGTAGTCATATCCATCGCCGCTATCTTCATAGAGGGTAAACGAAGCGTCTGCTCCGGGATAAATACGGATCTCATACGGGGCATCGGGCTGTTGGGAGCTATATTGCTGTACGGGCATCATCGGCACGATGCTTCCGCAACGCACGAAAAGCGGCAGGTGACTGATCGGTGCCTCTGCCTGAATGGTCTGCCCTCCTTTGTAGGACTTGCCGCTCCAGAAATCAATCCATCCGGTACCTTTGGGCAGATAGACACTCCGCGTCTTATCGACACGCGTGAGCACCTTGCTGTTTACCTCATAGTACATCGGCTGGGTAACCGGGCAAACTAAAAACGAGGGGCCAAACATACATTCATCCTTGATGTCATAGACCTGTGGATCGGACTGGAAATCAAAGGCCAGCAGACGGGTCATCGTATAGTTGTCGAGCGTCACCTTGCCTGCCAAACTGTAGATATAAGGCAGCAAACGGTAGCGCAGACGGATGGATTGCACCAGACTCTCATAGATGGAGTCGCCGGGCTGACCAAAACGCCACACCTCGCGCGGCGTATCTGTTCCGTGACTGCGAAACAGCGGAAGGAATGCACCAAACTGGAACATACGGGTATAAAACTCACGGTAGCCCATGTCTTCGACGCCTTTGTCGTAAGCTCCATTCTGATACCAGGCTCCGGTCTTACGGGTAAAGAAAGCGCCGATATCGAGGGTCCAGTACGGACAACCCGTTGCCATGAAGTTCAGTCCCTGTGGGATCTGTTGTGCAAAGGATTTCCAGCTGGCATAGGTATCGCCGTTCCAGGTGATGGTAGCATAACGTTGTTGTCCGGCGTAGCTCGAACGGGTGAGTTTAACCACCCGTTTGGCGCTGGTCGTATTACGTTGATTCTCATAGATGCCCTGCGAATGGTAGAGCGAGTAGATATTGGTACGGTCGTTGCCCAGTAGCGCACTCAGGATCTTGGAATTCTTCTGGTAACGCAACTGCTGATCATTCGGATCATAATCGCGACCCCAGTTCCAGTCCGCATCCAATGGTTCGGTGCAGTCGCACCACCACGCATCGACGCCGTAGCGAAACAGTCCGTTGTCGGCATACTCCCAGTACGCTTTGCGGGCCAGCGGACTAAACGCATCATAGACACTCTTGTTGCGCAACATGAAACCGTGGTTGGCCATATCTTTGGACTCGTCGCAATCGGTGATATTGGGCCAGATAGAGATCATCAGTTTGGCGTTCTGTCCGTGGATATCGTCCAGCATCTTCTTGGGATCAGGATAGCGGGCAGGGTCCAGACTCTTGCCTCCCCATCCACTCTTCCAATAATGCCAGTCCTGCACAATGATATCCAACGGTATCTGACGGGTGCGGTATTCCTTGACTATATCCACCAGTTCCCGCTGATTGGTGTAGCGTTCCTTCGACTGGATATAGCCAAAGAGATACTTCGGCATCATCGGAGAAGTGCCTGTCAGCACACGATATTCGCTTACCACATCATCGAGACGCGCACCGGCCATGAAGTAATAATCCAGCTGATGAGCAGCCTCGAGCGTCATACTCCCCTCTTTGCCATTGAACACCATGGCGCAACCGGCATCAAAAAGAAGTCCGTAGCCATTGGTCGAAACGAGCATAGGGATGACCGCTTTCAGGTTATGCTGCACCAGATAGAGGGTCTTATTTCTGAGATTCATGAAATCTTCCATGTGACATCCCAACCCATACAACGCCTCATCCTGCTTGAAATCGAAGCTTTGTCTGAACTTCCAGCCACTCCCCAAGGTATCGACTCCGGCCGTTTCCACACGTAGTTTCTCACCATCCGTTGTCTTCTCGATAAACTGACGCGAACCGTCGAAGCGGTCCATCGTAATGGCTACAGGCTGGGCTTCGCGGGACTTAGTGGCTTCCTGCAACAGGCTCTTTCCCTTGGCGTCCTGGTAACGGATGCTTCCGGTCGCACGATCGATCACGACCTGCAGCTGTTTGCTTTTCAACACATAGCGTGAAGGCTCTTCGCTTAATTGCCACTCCAGCACCTGCGGCGAACGGGGCACACAGATCGCGGTGTTGTTGCTGACAAAGTCTGCATCTTGGGTATATTGCACCCGAACCACAGAAGGCGAAGTGAACTCCACCCGGAGGATGCCCTCTTTGAGCTGACAATAGACTCCGTTGGTTTGCCGGGTCATGTGGGTGACCTGTGCCACAGCTCCCTCTGCAAATGAAAAGAGAAGAATCAACCCGGCAAGCGCGTTCATATTGAAATAGCGTGTACGTACGTAGAGATAGTGTGCATTTGGAACCATTTGTTTCATCAATCTTTTCATTTGTTTATTCAGATAATTAGTTTAACATATTTTTCTTGTAAAGATGCACTACTTCTTGTTGTTATCCCATACATGCACACCTCTTTTTACTACAAGCCTCGCATTAATTGCCTTTGCTGATCAGTATTTTCTGATTGCCTACAAGATACATGCCTTCCGGAAGATTGAGCGTGGCCTCTTTGCGCAGCACATGGCTACGGATCTTGATGCCCATGACGCTGTACACATCGACCGGTTCGTTTTCATCCAACACCTTGTCTTGCACCTCTTCTATGCCTGTCATCTTGGTATAATCGTCGTTGTTGGTCACATAGACTTCGTTGATCTTGATTTCCGAACTACCGTCAGACCAGAGTCCGATGATGTAGAGATGACTGGGATCCACCTTTGTCGTAGTACCCGACTTAACCATTGATTCCAGCGGGACTACAACTTGCTTGTTTGATTTAAAATCATACTGAGCTGCACCGCTCCAATAACTGTTTTCATCAAAAAGACGCAAGGAAGCTCCGCAGTAAGCGATCGAACTCAACTTAAAGACGAGGTACTTGTAGCCCGATAAGTCAATGCCATTGGTGTAGACCCAGCCTCCAAAGCCATACTTTCCAGTGTAGAGCGTTTTAGATGTCTCGTAAAAGGATCCTTTTTCAAAGATCGATGGATTAAACAACCCTTTCGTCAGCGGGAAAGAGGTGGACTTGACACTAAACTCCACTTGCTTCTCTTCACCCAGCGCACCTTTGTAACGGGCGGTAATGGCTGCATCACCCTCATTGACCGCTTCCATGATGCCGTCTGTAATGCGCACGGCGTCGGGATTGCTGATCTCGTAGGTCGCTTTCATGCAGATATCTTGTGAATGACCATCGGCATAGACAGCAGTAAGGGGCACTTTCTTCATCGAACCCTTTAGCATGGTTACAGCACTATCTTTGATGACCAGTCGATCAACGGTCTGCCCCTCTACGGTCGTGTAGGTTTTCAACAGCGACAGCATCTGAAGTCCGTAGCGTTTGCCTAACTCACGCGCTCCTTCGGTTGAGAAATGGAAGCCATCGGTACCATTGCCCGTACAATTAGCGGAAGAGATCACATGCGCATTGGCAACATAGTTTGGCATCGTGGCAATGATACTGTTCATGCCCCAGCAGATACCACCTTGATTTTGTTGAAGCATCTCACCTATAAGCAGAGGAACTGAATCAGCTCCCAACTTCAAGTCGGTAAGCAGATTGGAGTAGATCTTTCTCACCTTCAGAGGCCAGTCCTGTTGCATGTTGTTGGACTCACCCTGATGCATTAGGATTCCTTTGATCACCCCTTTTCGCTTGGCCACTTTGGCTAACGAAACCATCTTTGAGTACGGTTTGCCGCCATAGATATTCATCAGACTCTTCTGCCATGCATCCGCATTCTGATAATACTGCGCATAATTATCCTTGTCAAACGCATCAATGCCACTGCCACCCATCGCAATCACAATGACACCCACCTGCACACTGTCGGGAAGAGAATCGGTCAAAGTTCGTCCGAAGTAATCGGCAGGAGTCAAACCGGTGTCCCAACGACACAAAGGGGGAACGGCTGTGTACCATTGACCGGTAGATCGGCCCAGATGCGAATAATCATCCGCTGATACCGTCATCACCTTAAACCGCGGACTGACACCCAGACGGTCTTGGTCCAAGATTTTCGCATTTCCTTCCATGTTGGACTGTCCGAAGCAGAGATAGATATGAAAGTTGGGATCGGGCGTAGCAACCTGAGCTACCACGTGGGCACCAAACAAGAGAAGTCCGGCTACGATGAGAAAAAGATATTTCATAGATACATATTCGTTTAAACAGTTTAGCAACACTCATTCATCAGTATCTCTCCGACCGGAGGAAAACAAGTTACCCCAGTCGAAGAGATGTCTGACAGAGATTGTCATTTACTTTTTCAACACCATCACTTTTTGATTACCGACAATATACATGCCTTCCGGAAGATTGAGCGTGGCCTCTTTGCGCAACACATGGCTACGGATCTTGATACCCATGACGCTGTACACATCCACCGGTTCGTTTTCATCCAGCACATTGTCTTGCAGATCTTCTATGCCTGTCATCTTGGTATAATCGTCGTTGTTGGTCACATAGACTTCGTTGATCTTGATATCCGAACTACCGTCAGACCAGAGTCCGATGATATAGAGATGACTGGGATCCACCTTTGTCGTAGTACCCGACTTAACCATTGATTCCAGCGGTACTACAACTTGCTTGTTTGATTTAAAATCATACTGAGCAGCACCGCTCCAATAATTATTTTCATCAAAAAGGCGCAAGGAAGCACCGCAATAAGCAATCGAAGTCAACTTAAAGACGAGGTATTTGTAGCCTGATAAGTCAATGCCATTGGTGTAGACCCAGCCTCCAAAGCCATACTTTCCAGTGTAGAGCGTTTTAGTTGTCTCGTAAAAGGATCCTTTTTCAAAGATCGATGGATTAAACAGTTTCTTTACGAGAGGGAAAACCTGGGAAGAGATCTGTACAGTCACTTCTTTTTCTTCGTCAAGCGGACCGGTGAAAGAAATATGTACGGTTGCCTCACCCGCTTTGCGTGCTACAGCAACTCCTTTGTTGATCTCAACAACGTCCGGATTCAAACTCTCATAGCGGCAAGCCGCACTGATATCTTCCGTGTGACCGTCGGCATAGGTAGCTTTGACGGTGAGGTTCGACGAACTGTTGGCCAATAATGTCAAACTATTGCCAGCGGTTACCTTGATATCGGTCAATGTAAGCGATTGAACCGTATATCCTGCAAAGTTGCTGTCGAAATAGGTGCTTTCATCAAAGGCAGACTCAGTGGAAAACCAGTCTACATCGACATAGCCACCCGGCTCTGAGGTCGCATAATTAAAGAGACCAAACAGATAGCCTCCGGTTTGAGGAGCCTCTTGTTGCATGGCCATCTCGTCGCCCAGTTGGGTGAAGGTTGTATCATTCAAGCTATAATAGAAC
>JAQUZH010000006.1 GCA_028691445.1 Bacteroidales bacterium
GGACTAAATGGGTCGGAGTATCAGAAGATGGCTTCAGGTTTCCTTCCACCACATTACCTTCCAGATCAACTACCACCATGTCTTCAGCCTTCATAGTATCATATGAAACCCCACTCGGTTTGATTACTACCAATCCTTTTTCCCTATCTATAGCAGACACATTTCCCCACGTAAAAATGACAAGTCCATGATGAACAAGATCAAGATTGCTTTGAAATACTTTTCTCTTTAATTCTTCGAGCATTTTCCTTATTCTTAAATTGTAAAATCGTACCCTTTACTAATAAACTCTTTATACTTTTCTTCATTAAACCGATAAAGAAAAGCACCCCTTTTGGAAGAGAGCTTATCCTTTTCGTTCAACTTCTCAAGCACATTCATACTCAATACTTTTTTCCTGAAATTACGTTTATCCAGCACTTCTCCATAAATAGCTTCGTACAAAGTCTGGAACTGCGGCAAAGTAAACTTTTCAGGAAGCAGATTAAAGCCTACAGGTTCAATGGCAGCTCTTTGGCAAAGTGCATGTCGCGCGCTCTGTACCATTTCAGAATGATCAAAAACCAAGTTCGGCATATCTGTTGATTTGACCCAGATCGCGTTGTACTTACCAAGAAGCGAAGTATCATAATCATTGATGTTGATCAAGGCATAATAGGCCACAGATACAACACGCTCACCAGAATCACGATGTACATCACCAAAGGTATGAACCTGCTCCATGTAAAGGTTTTCCAAACCGGTAAGTTCGTTCAGTACACGGATAGCAGCATCATTCAAACTCTCGTTCTCTTTTAAAAACCCTCCAGGTAAGGATAGCTTTCCCTTTTCCGGTTCAAAGCTTCTATGCAACAGCAATACATTCAGCTCGCCCTCGTGAAATCCAAAGATTATACAGTCAACAGCCAGTAAGAACTTATGCTTTTCACTATAAAATGAAGTCATATTTATATTTCAATTATTAAATCTATTTCACAAGATACGAATGAAATAGTCTCGATTCAAGTAAATTAGTTTATCACACGTATCTCAACTATTTCAATGTCTTGTTTGCTTTTTTATGAAGAAACTGCTGCTAAGATCTAAGTCGTTACTAAGAAATCAGTCCTCTTATTTTTCAACTGAGAACTTATAAATAGTATGGCTTGAATACTCATTACCTGGCTCTAACACAGCAGAAGGCCATTCCGGTTTGTTTGGAGTATCAGGAAATTTCTGAGTTTCCAAGCAAACTGCAGTGCGTACATTATATACGATTCCTTTTCTTCCTGTAACGGTTCCATCTAAGAAGTTTCCAGTATACAATTGGATACCCGGTTCGTCAGTATAGACTTCCACTGTTATTCCGGATACCGGTGAAGTCAGACGAGCCGCAACTTCTTTGTCGTTTCCTTTTGTATTAAGCACCCAGTTGTGATCATATCCACGACCATATTGCAACTGAATAAAATCTGTTTTATCAATATCTTGAGAAAGAACTTTCGGTGTGGTAAAGTCCATTGGAGTGCCGGCAACAGGAACAATTTCACCTGTAGTCATGAAAGTACTGTCAACCGGAGTATATTCATTGGCATTAAGATATAATATATTATCCATTGCTGACAATGAAGGGTCTCCTCCCAGATTGAAATAGGTGTGGTTTGTCATATTGATGACGGTCTTTTTATCCGTTGTTGCGCTATACTTAATATCAATAGCATTATCCTCTGTTAAAGTAAATGCAACCTGTGCAGTTACAGTACCAGGGAAATTAGCATCTCCATCAGGAGAAACAATAGATAATACGACGCTTTTATTGTCAACATACTGAACTGAATCAAACATTTGATCACACCATCCTGTCGGACCACCGTGTAAACAATGTCCAAAATTATTTTTAGGCAATTGATAAGTCACGCTATCCACAGTAATTATACCATTTGCAATTCGATTTGCATAACGACCGATTGTAGCTCCAAAATTATTGGGAATGGTCTCATAATCTTTAATACTATCAAAGCCAAGAACTACATCTTTCATTGCTCCTGTCTTATCAGGAACCATTATAGAAACAATACGAGCTCCTAAATTTGAGATACAAACCTCCATGCCATTGCTGTTCTTTAAAACAAAAAACTTGCCATCTTTGCCTTTTACATTTTGCGTAAAATTGTTTACAGACAAGCCTGAAAGAGTAGTTGATTCTTTCTCGCTACCTCCTTTACATGAGGTAAAACCCATCAGCACCAATGCTGAAAGTACAAATAAAAATGATCTTTTCATGTGATAAATATTTATTGATTAAGAAACTCTTAATTCGCGTGTAAAAGTAACACTTAAGTTCTTGCGGTATTACAAAGAAGTATATGTTTGACAACATAAAAAGAGAAAATACTGAAAGAATTTTAGCTCTACCCTAAACAAAGAGATATAAAAAAAGACGCTTCGTTTGAAGCGTCTTTTTTATATAAATAAACCGGTTTTTAAGAAATACGGCGTGAACCATCGCTGATTACTACATCATATACTTTAGGTTGTTTTCCGAATTTTGCAGTAAATGAAGAAACTGCATCTGCAACGAAAGATCCATAGAGTTCTTCTTTAACCAAGTTAATGGTACATCCTCCAAATCCTCCACCCATAACACGTGAGCCTGTCACGCCGTTCTTCTTTGCAATATCATTTAAGAAGTCTAACTCTTCACAGCTTACTTCGTATAATTTGCTCATGCCATGATGAGTTTCGTACATCTTCTCTCCAACAGTGGCATAATCGCCCACTTTTAAAGCTTCACAAACATCAAGTACTCTCTGGATCTCTTCGATCACATATTCAGCGCGCATATAGTCTTCTGAAGAAATGAGATCTTTTACTTCTTTCAACATAGGCATTGTTGCATCACGAAGAAATTTTACTTCGGGATGAGTTTTAGAAATTGCAGCAACAGCAGTTTCACAACTTTGACGACGTTTGTTATAAGCAGAAGAGGCCAACTCATGTTTAACGACAGAGTCAATCAACACCAGTTTGTAGCCGATTGGATTGAATGGGAAATACTCATACTCCAATGAACGGCAATCCAAACGAATCAACGAACCTGCACGTCCAAAGACAGAAGCAAACTGGTCCATAATACCACAGTTAACACCTACGTAATTATGCTCTGTTGCTTGTCCGATCTTTGCCAATTCAAATTTGTCGATACCTAAATTGAAAATATCATTCAAAGCAAAAGCAAAAGTACTTTCTAAAGCAGCAGACGATGACATACCTGCTCCCAGAGGAACATCTCCGGCAAAAGCAGCATCAAAACATTTGGGAGTTTTTCCGCGTTTAATAATTTCGCGACATACACCAAATATATATCTTGCCCAGTTTTTTACAGGAATATCTTGTTCTTCCAGCCCAAACTCTGCATACTCGTTCAAGTCGATTGAAAACACTCGAACTTTATCCAATCCATTTGGCTTGATTTCGGCAATGATGCCTTTATCTACAGCACCCGGAAATACAAAACCACCATTATAATCTGTGTGTTCTCCAATCAGGTTAATACGACCGGGAGAAGCATATACAAAACCTTCTTCACTGAAGTGTTCCTGAAATTTCAGTCTTACATTCTTTTCCATATTCTTATTTAAATGTTTCTAATTATTTCAATCTAATCTGTGATCCCTTTACTGTAAACCACATTATATAAGCGTAGTAAACAAACAAGCAACAAAATACCACTGTGAGACCAGCAGTTTTCTCAATTTGTCCCATCATTGGCATCAACAATGCTGCACCAATTACACCGGTATTGATAATTCCGGAAGCTGCTTTCGTATGAGGTCCTAATTCTTCCAATCCTAAATTAAAGATACACGGCCACATGATGGAGTGAAATAAACCTGTCAAAATAAGCAACCAGATTGCGATTGCACCTGTTGTTAATAATGAAAGAGCAACACAGAGAGCACTAATAGCTAATGCTGCCAATAACACCTTCTTTGAATCATACTTACCAAGCACAAATGAGCCACAAGCACGGCCTACAAGCATTCCAAACCAGTAAAGTACAAGAATAGATGTTGCCTCATTCATGTTCATTCCTAGGAGTGTGAAGAAATCAGAGATAAATCCTGGAATCATAATCGCAGAGGTAAGTCCGAGACCTTCCATACGCTGAGGTAAAAAACTTGGAATACCAATTTCAACACCCATATAACAGAAAATACCCAACGCTCCTAAGAATATATGAGGATATTTAAAGATGCTCTTATGGAACTGTTGTGCCTTACCATCGCTAGCGACTTGCTCTTCTTCTTTAATTGAAGGCAATTTAAGCATCAAAAGAATACCGCCCAAAACGAGAGTAAACAAACCTAAGAAGACAAACGGATTTTGAATACCTAAAGCATCCTCTGTTGTAGGAGGCAAACCAGCACTCTTATTGTTGGAAACGATAAGGATAGAAACAAACATCGGAGCCAAGGTAGTTGCCAATGAATTCAGTGACTGGTTCAAAGTCATACGGCTTGCCGCTGTCTCTACTGTACCCAATGCTTTTACATAAGGGTTCATCACTAATTGCAAGAAAACGATACCGATAGCAACCACGAACATACAGGAAAGGAATGCCCAATAAATCTTATCTGTCCCTGCAAAAATACCGATAGTAAAATAATTGAGGATAAACCCGAAGGCTATCACAAAAAGCCCCAATACTAACGTGCGTTTGTAACCAAGCTTATTCATAAGAATAGCTAAAGGAATAGACAATACATAAGCTCCATAAAAGGCTGTGTTTACTAATTGACCTTGCATTTGGTCAAGTTCAAATGCCCATTTACAGAAGTTAATCATCGAGTTGTTCATGGTGGTAATGAATCCCAACAAGAAGCTTACAATGAACATCACCGATAGAGCGAATGAATAATTTTGCTGTTTTTGTGCCATGGAATAAAATTTTAATTGTACGAAACTATTTATAAATCGATTAAAAACAAACCTTCTTAAAGAGCTTCACCTATCCGAAGAGCTCCCTAAAAAGCGTCCAAAGTAAAGAAAAATAGTTTAGTCACACAAGTAAGTTTCAATTTTAATTCGATTTCTATAGAAAAACGTAATTATTACAACATGGGTGAGAAGCATATCATCAACAAGCTGTTATTTATTTGCAAAAACAGAACTGATTTTACGTTCAATCGAAAGAGGCTTTGTATCTTTATGCCCGACATTAAAAAAAACTTTCTTTTTATGCAGGATTTCATTCATCTTCATGTCCATTCACAATATTCTTTGCTTGACGGACAAGCCAGCATTCAGGCTTTGGTTGACAAAGCAATCAATAATAACATGAAAGGTATAGCTCTTACTGATCATGGCAACATGTTTGGCATCAAAGAATTTTTCAATTATGTGAAGAAAAAAAACTACGATAAGAACAGCGAAATAAAAAACCTCAAAAAGCAGATTAGTTCGATACAAGCAGAAGAGAGTATTACAGACGAAAGAAAATCGGAGTTAGAGAACTGCTTAGATGCACTAAAAAAAGCAGAAGAGAATCTTTTCAAACCTATTTTTGGTTGTGAGATGTATGTTTCACGAAATCGACTCAGCAACAAAAACGGGAAAGAGGACCAAAGTGGATACCATTTGATTGTGCTGGCAAAAAACGAAACAGGCTATCACAACTTGATCAAACTGGTCTCGAAATCGTGGACAGAAGGTTTCTACTACAGACCCCGAACTGACAGAGAAGAACTTCAAAAATATCACGAAGGACTGATCGTCTCAACAGCTTGCTTAGCAGGGGAGGTTCCACGAAAAGTATACGCAGACAAGATTGAAGAAGCTGAAGAAGCCATTCTTTGGTACAAAAACCTCTTCGGAGAGGACTTTTATATGGAGTTGCAAAGGCATAAGGCAACGGTAGCGCGGGCAAACTATGAAGCCTATCCCATGCAGCAGAAGGTAAATGAGCAAATGATAAAACTGGCACAGAAACATCAGGTAAAACTCATTTGTACAAATGATGTACACTTTGTAAATGAAGAAAATGCGGAAGCTCATGATCACCTCATCTGTTTAAGTACAGGGAAAGATCTGGACGATCCAAACAGGATGCTTTATTCAAAACAGGAATGGATGAAAACAAAAGAAGAGATGAACGCTATCTTCTCGGATGTTCCTGAAGCGCTCTCTAATACACTAGAGGTGCTGAACAAGGTAGATTTCTACTCGATAGACAATGATCCAATTCTTCCAAACTTCCCAAAACCTGAAGGCTTTGAGGATGACAATGACTACCTCCGATATCTTACCTATAAAGGTGCAGAAAAACGATGGGGAGAAATGAACGAAGAGCAGAAAGAACGGGTAGACTTCGAACTTGAAACAATCAAGAACATGGGCTTTCCCGGTTATTTTCTTATTGTTCAAGATTTTATTGCAGCAGCACGAGATATGAATGTTTCGGTGGGTCCCGGACGTGGATCGGCTGCCGGTTCGGCGGTTGCTTACTGCTTAGGTATTACGCAAATAGATCCGATCAAATTTGATTTACTGTTTGAGCGTTTCTTAAATCCTGATCGTATTTCTTTGCCTGATATCGATATTGACTTTGACGATGACGGACGAGGCGATGTGCTACGATGGGTGACAGAAAAGTATGGTGCTGAAAAAGTAGCTCATATCATTACATACGGTACGATGGCTACGAAAATGGCAATCAAGGACGTGGCACGGGTAGAGAAATTATCCTTAGCAGAATCAGACCGGCTCACAAAGTTGATTCCGGATCGTTTGCCTGAGATTGACGGGAAAGCTCAAAAGATCAATCTAAAGAACTGTATCAAGAATGTTCCCGAACTTCAGGAAGCTTGCAACAATTCGGATGATAAGATTCGAAACACGATGAAATATGCACAAATGCTGGAAGGCAATGTGCGAAATACAGGTGTGCATGCCTGCGGAACAATTATCTGTCGTGATGACATCACAGATTGGGTACCGGTGAGTACGGCTGACGACAAGGTGACTGGAGAAAAAATGCTCGTCACTCAATACGAAGGCTCTGTCATTGAAGAGACCGGTTTGATCAAAATGGACTTTTTGGGATTGAAAACGTTATCAATCATCAAAGAAGCAATTGAAAATATCAAGCTGCGTCATTCCATTACCATAGATATTGAGAACATCGATTTTAATGATCCTGCAACCTACAAATTATATTGCGAAGGGCGGACTATTGGTACTTTTCAGTTTGAATCTGCGGGAATGCAGAAATACTTGAAAGAGCTTCAACCCTCTACTTTCGAGGACCTTATTGCCATGAATGCGCTGTATCGTCCGGGTCCCATGTCCTATATACCTCAGTTCATCAACCGTAAACATGGGATAGAAAAGATAGAATATGATATTCCAATCATGGAAAAGTATCTCAAGGATACATACGGTATTACGGTCTATCAGGAACAGGTGATGCTTCTGTCCCGCTTGTTGGCAAATTTCTCACGCGGCGAATCAGACACGCTCCGAAAAGCTATGGGAAAGAAGCTGCGAGACAAGCTGGATCACATGAAACCGCAGTTTATTGAAGGCGGCAAGAAGAACGGTTATGATCCGAAAGTATTAGAAAAAATATGGGGCGACTGGGAGAAGTTTGCTTCTTATGCATTCAACAAATCGCACGCAACCTGTTATTCGTGGGTCGCTTTCCAAACCGCATATCTGAAGGCGAACTATCCTTCGGAGTATATGGCAGCGGTATTGAGTCGCAATATTTCAGACATTACAGACATTTCCAGATTTATGGATGAATGTAAATCGATGGGCATCCAAGTGTTGGGCCCTGATGTGAATGAGAGTAATAAGAAGTTTACTGTCAATTCATCAGGCAACATTCGCTTTGGTCTTTGCGCGATCAAAGGCGTGGGCGAGAATGCTGTACAGAATATGTTGGAAGAACGCCAGAACAATGGACCATTTACTGGAATCTTCAACTTCATCCAACGGGTAAATCTTTCCGCCTGCAACAAAAAGAATGTGGAATGTCTCGCACTAGCCGGTGCGTTTGATAACTTCTCTGAACTCACACGAGAGCAATACTTCGCCGTAAACAGCAAAGGGGAGCTCTTTCTGGAAAGCTTACTTCGTTATGGCAATAAATACCAGTTGGACCACTCTTTTTCCAAAAATTCACTGTTTGGTGATGACAGTGGGATCGAGATTGCGACCCCTGAGATACCATCAACAGATCGTTGGCCTGACATCGAACGACTGAACAAAGAGAAAGAGTTGGTAGGAATCTATCTTTCTGCTCATCCTTTGGATCAGTATTACATGATTCTGAATTACTACTGTAACACAACACTCAAGATGTTTGCAGAAGATAAGGAAAGCCTGAAAGATGCGGATATACGCATGGGAGGACTTGTGGAGAACTTCAGAGAAGGATTAACCAAAAGCGGCAAACCGTATGGCATAGCCAAAATTGAAGATTATTCGGGAAGTTCAGAAGTGGCACTCTTCGGCAAAAACTACATTGACTTCGGCAAATTTATGAAGAAGGGTTTTTTCTTGCTTATTCAGGGTAAAATGCAGCCACATCGCTTCAAGGAAAACGAGCTGGATTTTGTGATCACTTCTGTACAGGAGCTAGATAGTGTCAAAGAGTGTGTCATTGAGCGGCTGACCATCTCTATGCCTTCTGAAGCAATAGATGATGTGTTTATGAATGAGTTGGAAGTGCTGACTGACAATCATAAAGGAGAAACAAAGGTCTACTTCAATCTGGTGGATGAGGAAACCGGATACAGAGTCCAATTACGATCTGAAACACTGAATATTAGCGTAAACAGAGAACTGATTGATTACCTGAATAGAAACGAAAATATTGCTTTTCAAATCAATTAGACTGCTAATAAAAAAAATCATTGTATCTTTGGATGCTGAATCATTTACTAATACTAAATAAAGAGATTAAAAAAATGGCTTTACAAATTACAGATGACAGTTTTAAGGAATTGCTTGCTTCAGGCAAACCTTTCGCAGTTGACTTTTGGGCAGAGTGGTGTGGTCCTTGTCGCACATTAGGTCCGATTATTGAAGAACTTGCCAATCAATACGAAGGTAAGATCACTATTGGAAAGATGGATGTGGACGCTAATCCGGATACCTGTTCGGATTATGGCATCATGAGCATTCCAACAGTCCTTTTCTTTAAAGACGGACAACTCGTTGACAAGAATGTAGGATTGACCTCAAAAACAGCTTTAGAAGGAAAGCTTGAAAAGCTCTTAGCTTAAAAAAGCAAAAGGAACGGATCGGTTTGCGTAAAGCCGACCCGTTTTTTTAAATTGATATTTACTGAATAATTCCCACAGCGTGGACAATCAAAATTTTGAATTAGTAGCTAAGACATTCCAGGGATTGGAACAAGTATTAGCCAAAGAGTTAACCTCAATAGGAGCAGAGGTAACCGAGATTGGCCGTAGAATGGTCTCATTTAACGGCAATCTGGAAATCATGTACAAAGCCAACCTGCACTGCCGAACTGCACTTCGCATTTTAAAACCAATTTATAAGTTCAAGGCAGAAAGTGCTGATGAAGTGTATGAAGCAGTCAAAAAGATCAAATGGGAGCGCTACATGGATGTAAAGAAAACGTTTGCGGTAGATCCTGTTATTTACTCCGATAAGTTTAAACATTCTAAGTTTGTCGCCTACAAAACCAAAGATGCAATAGCTGATTATTTTAATGAGAAATATGGAGATCGTCCTTCTGTACGGGTGATCAGGCCTGATGTATACATCAACATCCATATCTCACACAATCAATGTACTGTTTCTTTGGATAGCTCAGGGGAATCGCTGCATAAAAGAGGATATCGCGTCGAACAGACAGAAGCTCCTTTGAACGAGGTGTTGGCGGCCGGTATGTTACTTCTTGCCGGATGGGACGGACAATGCAACCTGATCGATCCGATGTGCGGTTCGGGTACTTTATTGATTGAGGCTGCGATGATTGCGCTCAACATACCTCCGGGAATATACCGGAAGGAGTTTGCTTTTGAGAAATGGAATGATTTTGACGAGGATCTGTTTGAGAAAGTATTCAATGATGAAAGCGACGAAAGGAAGTTTGAATATAAGATCTATGGGTCGGACATCTCTCCTATTGCTTGTGAAATAGCGATGAAAAATATTTCAAGCGCCGGAGTCAAGAAATACATCGAACTGAGCACCAAACCTATCCAGCAATACACAGAAGCACCGAAGAATGGCATGCTGATCACCAATCCGCCATATGGTGAACGAATCACAACCCGCGATCTGCTTGGATTGTACGAGATGATCGGCGAACGGTTGAAACATATTTTTACCGGCTACGATGCCTGGATCATAAGCTACCAGGAAGAGTGTTTTGACAAGATTGGTCTGAAACCCAGCCGAAAAATACCTCTGATGAATGGATCCTTGGATTGTGAGTTCCGAAAATACCAGATCTTTGGAGGAAAGTACAATTCCTATAAAAAGGATCTTATTGAAAAGAAAAATACTGACAAGTAATTACCCGTTTTATCAATTCTATGATACGATCTTGCTATTTCATTCTTGTAATTCTTCATTTGTGTTGTATGAGTTTATCGGCTCAAAAAAAACCATTCACCTTAGATGACGTGATGTCGGGCGGAAAGAATGCTGGAAATCTCCGTATGGAAAGCGTTCTCCAGTTGGGTTGGTGGGGCGATCGCTGTGTACAGGAGATTGGAAAATCCTTTGTAACGACGGATGTGCGGAGTGGTGCAAACAAGCATCTCTTCTCTTTGGGTGATATAAACAACGTCCTTGTGGCTGCAAAGAAAGATAGTCTGAAAGGATTTCCACAAGTAAAGTTCCCCAATGGAGCAGAAACCATCATTCAATTCCAAACGAATAGAGATTTCTTCCAACTGGATTGGAAAAAGAAAAAGATCGTATGTCACATTCCGTTGGATGATACATACAAGAATCGTTCCATCTCTCCCACTGCTCAGAAAATTGCTTTCACAAAAGGAAAGAATGTCTATCTCATTGATGAGAAAGGGATAGTCACTCAGGTATCTCAGGAAACGAATCCGGAGATCACCTGTGGCACAGCGGTTCATAGGAATGAGTTTGGCATCGATAAAGGAATCTTTTGGTCTCCCAAAGGAAACTATCTGGCTTTTTACCGGATGGATGAAACAATGGTCGGCAATTATCCTATCGTAGATATCTCAACACGCGAAGCCGAAGTCAAACCAGTGAAGTATCCGATGGCCGGAATGGCGAGTCATCATGTGACGATTGGTATCTATGACCTCCAGAATAACAGACTGTCGTATCTGCAAACAGGTGAACCGCTGGATCGTTACTTTACCAATCTGTCGTGGACAACCGACGAAGAGCTGTTGTTTGTGGCTGAGCTGAACAGAGATCAAACGGATTGTTGTCTCAAAAGCTATGATATCCAGACCGGAAAGGTTGTAAAAGAGCTCATCAACGAACATAGCGATACGTACGTCGAACCGGAATATCCGGCGCTGTTCTTAAAGCAAACTCCGAAATTTATCTGGCAAAGTGTACGCGATGGTTACAATCATCTATACCTTTATCATAGGGATGGAACGTTGGACAAACAACTTACCTCCGGACAATGGACAGTGATCGATATTCTTGGAATGGACGAGAAAGAAAAAAACATCTATATCGTATCGACAGAAAACAGTCCGGTGGATAAAACCATCTGGAAAGTAGATATCAAAAGCGGGAAAAGAACTTTGTTGAGTACTCCTGAAGGGGTTCACAATGCAATACTGAGTGAATCGGGCAACTATATTACCGATACATACACTGCCATTCATACCCCACGCATCACAGAAGTGATTCAGACGAACACGCTGCAGAAAATAAAACTGCTGACCTCCTCCGATCCTTTAACTGAGTTCAATACGCCTGACATTACGCTGGGTACTCTCAAATCTGCCGATGGTAAATACGATTTATATTATCGCATGGTCAAACCGGTCAACTTTGATCCAAAGAAGAAATATCCCACTGTGGTGTATGTATATGGTGGTCCGAAGTCGCAGATGGTAAACAACAGTTGGTTGGCAAACTATCGGGGCTGGGAACTTTACATGGCACAAAAAGGATATGTCATCTTTTGCATGGACGGAAGGGGAACAAGCTATCGCGGCATACAGTTTGAGCAGGCAACGCACAAGCATTTGGGTGTATGCGAAGCTGAAGACCAGGCGGTGGGAGCCAGATATCTGCAAAGTCTGCCTTTTGTGGATGACGATCGGCTGGGCGTTCATGGATGGAGCTACGGCGGATTCATGACAATCAATTTGCTGTTGCGCTATCCCGATCTCTTTAAAGTCGGTGTAGCCGGCGGACCAGTGTGCGACTGGAAATATTACGAAGTGATGTATGGAGAGCGATATATGAGTACGCCGGAAAAGAACCCTGACGGATATAAGAATAGCAGTCTCATTGAAAATGCAGGCAAACTAAAGGGACGCTTATTAATCATCCACGATGATATGGACGACACCGTAGTGCTGCAGCATAGCATCGGATTCCTGAAAGCCTGCGTGAAAGCAAATACATATCCAGACTATTTTATATATCCCGGACATCCTCACAATGTATCTGGTCCCGATCAGATCCATTTACATGAAAAGATTACCCGTTATTTTGAAGACTTCTTAAAACAACAATGATATGAATATTCTATTAGTAGGCTCCGGTGGAAGAGAACATGCCATCGCTTGGAAAATAGCTCAAAGCAAGAAAGTAAAGAATCTGTACATAGCCCCGGGTAATGCCGGTACGGCGCAGGTTGGCACCAACGTTTCGCTCAAAGTTACAGACTCTCCTGCTATCAAGGAATTTGTCTTGAAGAGCGGAGTAGATATGGTGGTAGTCGGTCCGGAGGTTCCTTTAGTGGAAGGTATTACCGATTACTTCAAGAACGATGAGTTGCTGAATAAGATACCGGTAATCGGTCCCTCGAAAGCAGGCGCCGAACTGGAAGGTAGTAAGGACTTTGCCAAGGCGTTCATGAAGCGTCACAACATACCGACTGCCCGCTACAAAAGTATCTCGAAACAAAACCTGGAAGAGGGAATTGCTTTCCTGGAAGAGTTGGAGGCTCCGTATGTGTTGAAAGCAGACGGATTGGCTGCCGGTAAAGGTGTGCTTATCCTTCAAGACCTGAACGAAGCGAAAGAAGAGTTGTCCAACATGCTCAATGGTATGTTTGGTGATGCCAGCAAGACCGTAGTTATCGAAGAGTTTCTATCAGGCATTGAGTGTTCGGTGTTTGTCATGACAGACGGCAAATCATACAAAGTACTGCCGGTTGCAAAGGATTACAAACGCATCGGAATAGGCGACACCGGACTGAATACCGGTGGTATGGGATCGGTTTCTCCGGTTTCTTTTGCTGATGCAACTTTCATGCAAAAAGTAGATGAACGGATTATCATCCCGACCATCCAGGGACTTGCTGCAGAGCATATCGATTACAAAGGATTTATATTCCTCGGACTGATCAGTGTCAAAGGAGAGCCTGTGGTCATCGAATACAACGTACGCATGGGAGATCCCGAAACTGAGTCGGTCATGCTACGTATCAAGTCAGACTTCGTAGACTTGCTGCAAGGAGTTGCCGATGAAAACCTTGAGACGAAAGAGCTTGTGGAAGATCCACGTTTTGCTGTTTCTGTTATGCTTGTAGCAGGCGGTTATCCCGGCGATTACGAGAAAGGGAAGATAATCACCCGACTCGACGAAGTGAAAGAGAGCATCCTGTTTCATGCAGGCACCACCCTTTCCAACGGAAATGTGGTAACCAACGGAGGACGTGTCATTGCGATCAGTTCGTATGGCGAAACAAAAGAAGAGGCTTTGGCTCAATCATTCAAAAACGCACAACTTGTTGAGTACGAAGGAAAGTATTTCAGATCTGACATCGGATTCGATCTATAAGAGACTATGACAGACAGGTTATTATCTACACTTATCTCCGGCAGGTTTGCAATATCAGGCACAGTACTACTTACGTTGTTACTTGCGTTGATTCAGTTTTGCACTCTGCCGGCTGATAATAACCTTCTCTTTGGATTGCTCGATGGTCGTTTCTCAATACTGATCAATTGGGGCATCATTACCTTAACTGCCCTGTTGATTGTCATGCTCAACAATCAGTACCAAATCATTCGCGAACGCACCAAACTGACCTTTTTTCTTCCATTGTTTTTTTCAACCTGCACAATCCTCTATACGATTCCTTATACCTACACGTTAGCCGGACTTTGTATATTGGCTGCGTTTTTCCCACTGTTTCTCAGTTATCAGAAAGAGAATGCGACAGAAGAGATCTTTAATTCGGCTATTCTTTTCTCTATAGCTTCTCTGTTAAACATTCATTTGCTGTTGTGCATCCCTCTTTTTTATTGGAGCTTTTATCAGTTTCGATCCTTAACCTGGCGAACTTTTTTCGCATCTATTATCGGGTTTATGGCCCCTTACTGGATGGTTATCGGCTATTTCCTGGTATCCGGCAAGTCTGAGTTAATATCTTTCCCGACTACCTCATTTCTGACGAATTTTAGACATCCCACCGATTTTACCTGGCATGCTGCTACCCTACTGATATTAACCTTGTTTTCTTCTTTTATCGCGATTGCTCAAATACTGAGAAATACGTATCACTGCAAGATACAAGCGCGAATCTTTCTTCAGATTAATATATGGTTTCAAGTCACCTGTTTGGTGCTTACTTACCTCTATCCGATTGAAAGTTTGCTGTATATCTATCTGTTTTATCTTTCAGCAACACTCCTTCTTGCGCATCTCTTTACATTAGTGCGAAACAAGTTTGCATCGATCCTGTTTTATCTGCTTACCGGAATGTATTTACTCTATTTTATAATCAACTTATAATGAGTACACTGATTGGTCTGGGCTACATCGGTCTGTTTATTGCTGCCTTTCTGGCAGCCACCGTCCTTCCTTTTAGTTCGGAGGTAGTATATAGTGGTGTCGTTCTTGCCGGACTGAATCTCTGGACCTGCACCATTGTGGCCACCATTGGCAACTTTCTCGGGGGACTGACCTGCTACTATACCGGTAGACTGGGAAAGACTGAATGGATGGAAAAGTACCTGAAGATCAAAGAAGAGACTGTACTTAAGATGATTCATTCGCTGAAAGGGCGAGGCGCATGGGTCGCTTTCTTTGTCTTTCTACCCGGCATAGGCGACATCATAGCAATTGCAATGGGGTATATGAGGGCCAATATTTGGATCGTGTCGATCTCCATGTTTCTCGGCAAACTGATCCGTTACATCATCTGGATGGAGATGGTCTATAGCGTCATCGGATTGTTCTAAAAAGAAATGAGACCGGTTGCCCGATCTCATTCGTTATCATTATTTCTTATAAGCATCCTCATGGACTTGAGCCACCGCCCGGCCCGAGGGATCATTCAGGTTCTTGAAACTAGCATCCCAAGCAAGGGCTTCTGCCGTACTACAAGCCACAGAAGGAACAGATGGCACACAACTCGCCGCCTGATCAGAAGGGAAATGTTCGGTAAACAGGGTGCGATACAGATATTCTTCCTTATTCCTTGGGGGGTTAATAGGAAAACGCTCTGCAGCAGCAGCCAGCTGTTCGTCAGACACCTTCTGCAACGCAACTTGCTTCAGGGTATCAATCCAGTTGTATCCAACACCGTCGGAGAACTGTTCTTTCTGTCTCCAGACAATCTCTTTAGGCAACATATCTTCAAAGGCTTTTCGTAGTATCCACTTCTCGATCTTTCCGTTGCCGGCCATCTTATCTTTTGGATTCAAGCGCATGGCCACATCCATAAACTCTTTATCCAGAAAAGGTACACGTCCCTCAACACCCCATGCACAGAGTGACTTGTTGGCACGCAAACAATCATACAAATGGAGCTTGTTGAGCTTGCGAACTGTCTCTTCATGAAAAGCCTGTGCATTGGGGGCTTTATGAAAGTATAGATAGCCACCAAACAGTTCATCGGCACCTTCTCCTGAGAGTACCATCTTGACACCCATCGAACGGATGACACGAGCCAATAAATACATTGGAGTAGAGGCACGAACCGTTGTCACGTCGTATGTCTCGATGTGATAAATGACGTCGCTGATCGCATCAAGACCCTCTTCAATTGTGAAATGAATCTCATGATGCACCGTACCAATAGCGTCTGCTACCCGTTTGGCAGCGGCAAGATCCGGCGAACCGACCAATCCTACTGCAAAAGAGTGAAGTTGGGGCCACCACGCATCCGTCACACTGCCGGTTTCAATCCGCTTGGCAGCATAAAGTTTGGCGACAGCAGAGATGATAGAGGAGTCAAGCCCACCCGAAAGAAGCACTCCGTAAGGCACATCAGACATAAGCTGACGCTGAACAGCCTGCATCAAGGCCTCACGAAGATCCTCAATGCTTGTCTCGTTGTCTTTTACGGCTTCATAGGAGGTCCAGTCGCGAGAATACCACGGCTTCATAACGCCCTCTTTGCTGTACAGATAATGACCCGGAAGAAACTCTTCAATCTTCACACAATAGCCTTCCAGTGCTTTCAGTTCGCTGGCAACAAAAAACTGTCCTCTGGCATCCCATCCGATGTATAACGGAATGATTCCCATGTGATCGCGGCCGATCAGGTAGCAATCATTCTCCACGTCATACAAGGCGAAAGCAAAGATACCGTTCAGTTCTTCAAAAAAGTGAATACCTTTCTCCTTATACAAGGAAAGGATCACTTCACAGTCTGATTGAGTTAGGAAATTATAATTATCTTTCTGACGTTCGCGGATTGACCGGTGATTATATATCTCACCGTTGACTGCCAATACCAACTTGCCGTCCTCACTATACAATGGTTGTTTACCTGACGCTACATCCACGATGGACAAGCGTTCATGAGCTAATATTGCTTTATCAGAGCAATACACGCCGGACCAATCCGGTCCGCGATGGCGAATCTTCTTCGACATCTTAAGCACCTGAGGCCTGAGTTCTTTCGCCTCTTGCTTTAAATCAAATGCACCAACAAATCCACACATATTCTATACAAATTAAGTTGTGACTAGTTATTCCATTCATAAAAGGTATCGGCTGCAAATATACGCTTTTGCAACCAATATACAACTAATTACAGCAATAATTTATCGTTGAATAGGTATTATTGTCTTTTTGATATAGTAAAAGGCGCTATTCTTTACAAAACGATTGTCGTACCTCCCCCTTTCAACACCTGACTTGCTTCCGTAATAATTACTTTTTTAACCCCTGCGTTCAACGCTTGAAACGCATTCTCTATTTTGGGGATCATGCCACCCTGAATCACTTTATCAGCCACATATTTTTCATAATCCGGACGATTGATCGTTTCGATCACACTATCTTCCTGATGCTCATCCATCAAAACCCCTTTCTTTTCGAAACAGTAGATAAGCGTCACATCAAAGAAAGAAGAAAGAGCTTTGGCAGTTTCTCCAGCAATAGTGTCTGCATTGGTATTGAGCATACTTCCTTGTCCGTCGTGAGTCAAAGGCGCGAGTACCGGAACGATGCCTTGCTGGATCAACAAAGACAATAATTGTGCATTTACCTTCTCTACATCGCCCACAAAACCATAGTCAATCTCTTTTACCGGACGCTTTACAGACTGGATAATGTTCATGTCTGCACCTGTAAGTCCCAAGGCATTTACCCCTCTGGCCTGCAGTTCAGCAACGATTTTCTTATTCACCAAACCGCCATATACCATTGTCACTACATTCAGCATATCCTCATCCGTCACACGCCGACCGTCAATCATCTTACTTTCTATCCCCAGTCGGGTAGCAAGTTTAGTTGCAGAACGCCCTCCTCCATGAACCAATACTTTGTAGCCGTCCAGCATCATAAAGTCATTCAAAAGTGTCTGAAGAGAATCACTCTCTTCAACGATCTTTCCCCCTACTTTCACTAATGTCAACTTTTCCATATCTCTTTCTAATTATATTTCTGCAAAACTACGAATAAACGGGCAATGCGTTGCAAAAAAGAAGGGATCTCTTTGCTCACAGACCAGTAGATCTTTCTTTTCTCCATACGACAGATTGACTCTTGCAACTTTATGTACTTACACAGAAACAGGAGATTCGTAAGGTGACAGCCAAGGGAGGAGATCGTGGGACAAGTCCGCAATGACGAACAGAGGTGACCTTTGCGACGAGCAGAGGGTGGCCTTTATGACGATTGGGACCGAAAACCGTCATGAACGGGGGTTTTATAGGGTCAACAAATTAAGGATCAACCGATTTGAGCTAATTTCGGCCCCATTTTTTTTTATTTTTCACTTCCAGAATCGACGAATACCTTGATTTTAATGCACAAAGTGCACCAAAACAACCTCTCAGCATGATGTAGGACAGGTTGGTCTGTCTTAATGTTACTTGCTCGCTCATAAATTGTTTACAAAAAAGCTTGCGATTACCCCTTTTTGATATCGTTTTTGCAACAAACGACTTAAAAAGGAGGTGCATAATCAACCTCAACGCTTGATTTTGATTGTCCCGAAACTCCTGAAAAGTTTTCCCATAGTTACCGGCAAAACTATGGGAAAACTTTTTGCTTTCTTCCGTATATCTTTCCAAAGTTTTCCGTATATTTTTCCGGGAAAGACTTGAACCTTTTTATAATTATAAATCAAGTAGTTACAGTTATTCATAAAGAGAAACATGGAAGCTACCTGACTGACTAATTACGGCCACATATTCAGTACCCGCCAAGTACGGCTCATCACGCAACACATTGGGGATCCGAAACAAAAGGAGATAAAAAATAGGCTGTCCTTTTGAGACAGCCTATTCTAAAAACATAAAGGGAGATTATTACATCATTCCACCCATTCCACCGCCCATCGGCATCTGTGGAGCAGGATTCTCTTCTTTCTTTTCAGCGATAACACCTTCTGTTGTCAGCAACATACTTGCGATAGAAGCTGCATTCTCCAAGGCAACACGCGTAACCTTAGCAGGATCGATCACACCGGTTTCGAAGAAATTTTCGAATTTATCAATACGCGCATTGTAACCGAAGTCATCTTTTCCTTCTTTCACCTTCTGTACAACGACAGCGCCTTCAAGACCTGCATTTGCCATGATCTGACGAAGTGGTTCTTCGATCGCACGTTTGATAATATTGATACCGGTTGTTTCATCTGCATTATCACCCTTCATACCTTCCAAAGATGCGATCGCACGGATATATGTTACACCACCGCCCGGCACGATACCTTCTTCAATAGCAGCGCGAGTTGCACTCAAAGCATCATCCACACGGTCTTTCTTCTCTTTCATCTCAACTTCAGAAGGAGCACCAACGTAAAGCACAGCAACACCACCGGCCAATTTAGCCAGACGTTCCTGCAATTTTTCGCGGTCATAATCAGAAGTTGTATTCTCAATCTGAGATTTAATCTGAGCAACACGAGCAGCAATTGCATTCTTATCACCTGCACCGTTTACAATGGTTGTGTTATCTTTGTTTACCGTGATCTTCTCTGCTCTACCAAGCATGTCAAGAGTAGCAGCGTCCAATTTGATACCTTTCTCTTCAGAAATAACGGTACCACCGGTCAATACGGCGATATCTTCCAACATTTCTTTACGACGGTCACCAAATCCAGGAGCTTTTACTGCACAAATCTTCAAAGAAGCACGCAGACGGTTTACAACCAAAGTAGCTAAAGCTTCACTGTCTACATCTTCAGCAATAATCAACAGAGGACGACCACTTTGAACAGCAGATTCCAATACAGGAAGTAGTTCTTTCAAAACAGAAATCTTCTTGTCATAGATCAATACATATGGATTCTCCATAGAAGCTTCCATCTTCTCTGTATCTGTTACGAAATAGGGAGAGATATATCCACGGTCAAACTGCATTCCTTCTACAACGTCCACAGTTGTGTCAGTTCCTTTGGCCTCTTCTACAGTGATCACGCCTTCTTTCTTCACCTTCTTCATGGCTTCAGCAATCAGTTTACCGATCTCAGCATCATTGTTTGCAGAGATACGGGCTACTTGCTCAACCATATCGAAGTTATCACCTACATTGCGCGACAGACTCTGAATTGTTTCAACTACAACAGCAACCGCTTTGTCGATACCCCGTTTCAAATCCATTGGATTAGCTCCTGCAGTCACATTCTTCAAGCCTTCAGAAACAATAGCCTGAGCCAAAATAGTTGCAGTTGTTGTGCCATCACCGGCATCATCACCTGTCTTTGAAGCAACAGATTTAACCATCTGTGCACCCATGTTCTCAAATGGATCAGACAATTCAATCTCTTTTGCAACTGTTACACCGTCTTTTGTGATCTGAGGTGCGCCAAACTTTTTCTCAATGACTACATTGCGTCCTTTTGGGCCTAATGTTACTTTTACAGTATTAGCCAACTGATCTACGCCACTCTTAAGCAAGTCTCTTGCTTCTGTATTGAACTTTATTTCTTTTGCCATTTTGATTATTATTTTATTGTGATTAGATAATTGCTAAAACATCTGATTGACGCATGATAAGAAACTTCTCACCGTCCAATTCAATCTCAGTGCCTGCATATTTACCATATAATACTGTGTCCGATGGTTTCAATACCATTTCTTCATCTTTTGTACCGTTACCTACAGCAATTACTTCACCTTTCAAAGGTTTTTCTTTTGCAGTGTCAGGAATAATAATTCCACTGGCTGTTTTTGATTCTGCAGCAGTTGGTCTGATCAGCACTCTGTCTGCTAATGGTTTAATGTTCATTTTAATTTGTATTTTTAGTTAGTTGTTAAAACGTATGTGTTTAAATATCATATCATTCCGCTCTTTGCGAAAAGTGTGCCATAATGCCATTACTGACAAAAAGAGACGGATTTACTGACAGAATTTCTATTATTTACTTTTTCTACGGGTATTATAATAAACAAAAGCTCCGGTAGCTAAGAGTAAAAGTAGAATGGATACGTAGGCAACAGTCTCGGTAACATGGATTGATGCAGGATCAAATATAAACTCAATGGTATGCTTTCCTGCGGGTATTACCATAGCCCGAAGTATATAGTCTGCACGGAAATGGGGCGTTTCCACTCCGTCAACATAGGCTGTCCATCCATTCGGATAGTAGATCTCTGAAAATACAGCTACCCCTTCTTTCGAGGAAGAGCTTGAATAAGTGAGACGGTTGGGCTTATATTCTTTCAGAGAGATAACACTTGTAGAGTCTTTGAAGACAGATTCTAGACTCTTTGCCTCTTCTTTAAATTTTTGATCTACTACTGCTGTTTGAAGTGGTAATATCTCCTTCAAAGCAGCTATTTCTTCATCAGGTGTTGCAACGTACTTCAGATCTTGAACAAACCAGGCATTGCCGTAAGCGTGTGGATTTTGTAACGGAATCGATTGTCCATCTTTACCTCCCAGAATGAGATACTTCGCGTTTAGCATATTGATTACCCTAAACAGATTGCCATTGACTGAATCCATCTGTGCATTTGCTTGTACTATTGCCTTGAACATTGCATTCATCTCGGGAGCTATGTGCACATTAATCATATCTTGATAACGACGTAACTTGGCTGCATGATATCCACCAATAGATTTGTGGAAATAAGAAGTCATTCCGTCGCTAAAAGGATCGGAGGTTGCAAAGTTCAGCACGCGATAGTTTGGATCCGGGTCCAGAAGAATGGATTTATCAGCCGGAGAGGGTGTAAAGGTTGCAACTACATCGCGTTTGGATACAAACTGTGACTCAATGAGGTAACGTTTGTCTACGCCTCCCAAGTCCACAACACAAAGGAGTATCATCCCAATGATGGCGTACAGAGGTTTGAGTTTGAGGAAACGGATGCTTAACAGCAAACCACTTCCTATCAGGATGACAAACAAACTTCTCCAGGCATCAGCAGAAAGCATGGCCGCACGCATCTCTGTCAAACTTGAAACAAAGAGGTTGTAATACTGATCGGGTGCCTGCATCTGTGTGATAATCATATTGATCCTTGTCTGGTCAAACTCTGGTACAAAGTCTGAAAAGAAGGTGGTAGGAAACAAGGCAAAAAGCAAACAGATACCTGCCGTCAAACCAATACTGATATAAAGGTCTCTGGCTTTTTGTTTGAGTAACTCCGGCTGATCAAAGATCTTCTTTACACATAAGATCGCAAGCAGCGGAATCGTGAACTCAGCAATGACCAATATGGAAGAGACCGCCCTGAACTTATTGTACATCGGAATGTAATCGAGGAAGAAGTCTGTGAAGCCCATGAAGTTTTTACCCCAAGATAACAGGATAGAGAGTATCGTTGCGGCAAGCAAGGCCCATTTCACCGGACCTTTTACCCAGAAAAGGCCTAATATAAATAAGGTCAGTACAAAAGCACCGACATAGACCGGTCCGGAAGTACCGGGTTGCGTTCCAAAGTACTGTGAAAAAGATTGATAGATCTGGTATTGATTCAATTGAGGATTGGCTTTCTCCATTGCTGCCTCACTTTCGGACATGGGAAGGAAAGAGGTTCCTCCTTTAATATTGGGAACTAATAGCGAGAAGGTCTCACCAATGCCATAACTCCATTGAACAATATAATCGCGTTCCAATCCATTATTTGTATGATTCTCTACATTTTGCTGTAATTCAGACTTACCACGCATCGTTTGTTTGGAGTACTCATACGTATGGTACATTGTAGATAAGTTGATCGAAACACCTATAAGTGCAGCAATGACCAGCACGGCACTTGCCTTGAAGAAATGAGGGAGTTCTTTCTTGCGGATAGCATCGATAAAATAGGCGAGAGCAAGAAAAAGAATGACAAATGCAAAGTAATAGGTCATTTGCATGTGATTGGAAAGAATCTGCATGGCCAGGAAGAAGGCTGTTACAATCCCTCCTAACAGATATTTCTTGTTATAGGCAAGTATAATACCCGCTATTGTGGGTGGGATATAGGCCAATGTGATAAACTTCCAGATATGGCCTGCCTGGATAAGAATAAAGAAATAGGAGGAAAGCGCATACATCACTGCTCCTAAAGCGGAAACTGTCGGACGACATCCAAAAGCTCGTAAAAGGATATAAAAACCCAGGAGCATCATAAAGACCAGATTGGCCGGTGCCGGCAAAAAGAGGTCATAGAGATTCTGGACTTTCTTAATAAGATTGGTTGAGTCGTAACTTGGTGAGATCTGATAGGTCGGCATTCCACTGAAGGAAGAGTTGGTCCAACGTGTCGTTTCACCGGTCGCTTGCTTGTAAGCCACAGCTTCCTGGCCGGTTCCGATTCCGGTTTGAGAGTCATGCTGATTTAAAACTTTGTTATCAGCGATTTCAGAAGCAAAGTAGCCAAGCGATAAAAACACAAAGAAAATGATCGCTACAAAATCAGGGATGAGTTTTTTGAATGTTTCTTTCATGCTGTTAAGGATAAAAAAGCGAAGAGAGACGGGTCTACCTGGCAGCAGAAGTCTCTCTTCGCTAATGAATTAATAACGATAATGTTCGGCTTTATACGGACCATCCTGAGATACTCCGATATAAGCTGCTTGCTGAGGAGTTAAGACAGTCAGCTTGACACCCAGTTTGCTCAGGTGAAGACGAGCGACTTCTTCGTCCAGATATTTCGGCAAACGATAGACATCGATTGGATAGTCCTTGCTAAACAGCTCGATTTGCGCTAGTGTTTGGTTTGTGAATGAGTTGCTCATCACAAAGGAAGGGTGACCGGTAGCGCAACCAAGATTAACCAAACGGCCATCAGCGAGCAAGAGGATCGAATGACCATCAGGGAAGAAGTACTGATCTACCTGCGGCTTGATGTTGCGACATACAATGCCTGGGAATGCCTTCAGCTTCTCAACCTGAATCTCATTGTCAAAGTGACCAATGTTACATACGATCGCCTGATCTTTCATCTTCTCAATATGATCAATTCGGATGATATCAATATTTCCGGTGGTCGTCACAAAGATATTTCCACGCGAACAAGCATCGTCCATCGTTACGACTTCAAATCCTTCCATGGCTGCTTGTAACGCGCAAATAGGATCTATCTCTGTGATCATGACACGGGCACCGTATGAACGCATAGAATGAGCGCATCCTTTTCCTACATCACCATAACCGCATACGACAACGACTTTACCGGCTATCATCACATCGGTGGCACGCTTGATTCCATCAGCCAATGATTCACGACAGCCATAGAGATTATCAAACTTAGATTTAGTTACTGAGTCGTTCACGTTGAAAGCAGGGAACAAAAGTTTGCCTTCTTCTTTCATCTGATACAGACGATGCACTCCGGTAGTTGTCTCTTCAGAAACACCACGGATTTCAGGAATCATACTTCCCCATATGTTTGATTGCTCTTTCAGAACATTCTTCAAAATAGCATAGAGTTGAATCTCATCTTCTGCAACGACCTGTTGATCTAGCACGGAAGAATTGCTTTCAGCATCATATCCTACGTGAACCATCATGGTGGCATCCCCGCCATCATCTACAATTAGCGTGGGACCTTGATTGCCTGGAAAAACCAGAGCCTGCAAAGTACACCACCAATACTCTTTCAATGTTTCACCTTTCCATGCAAAGACAGGGACACCCGCAGCAGCAATTGCAGCAGCTGCATGATCCTGTGTGGAATAAATATTACAAGAACACCAACGTACGTCAGCTCCTAGCTCTACTAATGTCTCAATAAGAACAGCCGTTTGAATGGTCATGTGCAACGAACCCATAATTCGAGCTCCTTTCAAGGGCTTTGTCTCTCCATATTTTTCGCGCAAGGCCATAAGACCGGGCATTTCTTGTTCTGCCAATTCGATTTCCTTGCGACCGAAATCTGCAAGACTAATGTCTGCCACCTTATAAGGCAGACCAGAGAATAACTTTTCTGACATATTCATTTATTAATTTTTATCGACTGCAAAAGTAGTAGTTTCTATTCGAATATCCTCATTTATAGAGGATAAAGTTTAAATAGAAGAGGCTGTCCATAATTGGACAGCCTCTTCGTATAATTCTATTCGTAAACCGATTACTTAACGATCTTAAGGAAGTCTGCGTTTGTAACAAACTTAGCAAATTCAATATCAGTAAGAGCTTTGCGAGCAACTGTTGCATCTTTAGCTGCAGAAGCTTTCAATCCTTCAATAACCATAGAAGCATTGTTTGTTCTTGCACCTACGATAGCAGACAAGTAACCTGTTGTTGCATCTGGCTGTGCTACTTCATTCAAAACAGATTTTGCTTTGTTGTAGTCTTTATTCAAAATGAATGCCAACGCTGCATTGTTGCTCTTCACTGAGCTAAATGCTTTCACTGCGTTCTTGTAATCTCCAGTCTGGATGTATAACAATCCCATTGTTTCATCCAATTCCTTCACACCTGCAGCTTTACCAAGTAAAGTCTTAGCTACAGCAGCATTGTTCTCTTTCAAGCTCAACAAAGCTTTGTTCATGTTTACTTCTGGCGCTTCTGCATTGATCTTAGCTGCTTTCTCAAATTGAGATTGTGCAGTTGCAAAATCACCTTGTTTGAAGCTGATTACACCAATATTGTTAACAGCACGATAGTCTGCAGGGAACAATTCAGCTGTTTTCTTATAGATTGCCACTTTTTCTGCATCTGTGTCAACCAAAGTAGCAGCATAAAGAATCTCATCAACAGTCAATTCAGTAGGAGTATATTTTGCAAACTGAAGGATTTGATCGTCAGATTTTCCAATGATCTCAACATTCAAAGTCAATTTTGAACGTCTCAACTGAGGAAGAATCTCGTCAGCCAAATCTTTGTAAGCAACAGAAATGTTTTTGATTTCACGTTCTCTTTCTTCTGGATCTTGATACATAGAAAGTACGCGAACGATAATTTCTTTATCCTGAATGTTGCTCTTTTCAACCAATTCCTTGAAACCATCCCAGTCTTCAGCAGTAAATTTACCTTCAACTTCGGTTTTTACATTAGCTTTCTTCAACTCCTTGTTCATGAAGTCAGTAGAAACTTTTTCACGTTTAGCAGCCAATTTCTCATTCAAATCAAGACCTCCATCAGGAGAAGCATAAGAAGAAATCTCAAGACTTGTTACATTCTTATTCTCAGCCTTGCTTGCTTCAGCAAGTTTCTCTTTCAAACCTTTCACTGATTGTCCCTTCAACTCACTAGCACGAAGCTCTGCTTGTTGGATGAGAAACATGATGTTAGCTTGATGGGCCTCTTTAATGATACGTTGGAATTTGTCTGGCGCAATAGCTGGAGTGCTAGTAGCTGCAGATGACAACAATGCTGTTGAAATAACTCCATCAGCGATCTTCACGCGAGGAATTTTAACAGTCTTCTTGCCAATCTTAGCATTAAACTCAAGATACAACTCTGATTTTGCCATTACATCTTTGTATTTAAAAGATGTCTTCATGGTAAACAGACCACCTTCGCTGTAAGAGATTGTCTTGTTGTTACCTTCTACTTTCTCTCCCTGGAAAGTTGTAGACTCGCCAAAAAACTCACCTCCGTTGTATGTTAACACAGGAGTAACAGTAACAACAGCTTTCTTGTTAAAGAACTTAGCTGGGAACTTTCCGTTAATAGTAACAGGAACTTCACCGGCTACTTCCTCCAAAACTTCTGGAGTTGTTGTAAAATAATCGGAAGTCAAACCTCCCATCTTCTTGCTACAAGAAGAAAAAACCAGTAGCATAGCAGCTACAAGGGTCAAACATAAATGTTTATACATAGTTAAATTATTTGATATAGTTCATTTTTAAAATCAGGCACAAAAGTAATACTTATTTAGCAATAAAGAATCAATGCATAAGAAATAAATGCCACACAGAAGGCAATTAGAAAAACATGACGGTTTTTCAACTTTTTTCATTGTTTCTCGGATGACAACTCATTATTTCACTTCTAAGGAAATCGGTATCAAGATGGGTATAAATTTCTGTTGTGCTAATACTTTCATGGCCAAGCATCTCTTGAATAACCCGCAGGTTAGCCCCGCCTTCAAGCAAATGGGTAGCAAACGAATGACGCAAAGTATGAGGACTGATTTGTTTGGAAATGCCAGCAAGCTCTGCGTGTTTTTTAATAATGTAGAATATCATAACCCTAGTCAGTCTGTGACCAAATCGATTCAGAAAAAGGAAATCTTCTTCACCTTTCTTTATAGGACATTGATTACGGTCATATTTATACTTTTCAATTTCATTTAATGCAAGTGGAGAGATAGGCACCAACCGTTGCTTATTTCCTTTCCCTGTCACCATCAAAAACTGCTCATCCGTATATAGTTCCGACATTTTCAAGTTTACCAACTCAGAGACTCTTAATCCACAGCCATAAAGAACTTCTATTATTGCTCTGTTACGTTGTCCATCGGGTTTTGAGAGATCAATCTCACGAATCATACGGTCTATTTCTTCCACTGTCAAGACTGTTGGAAGTCGACTTCCAACACAAGGCATCTCGATTAAAATGGTTGGATCTGACTGAATGATATTCTCATGTATAAGATACTGATAAAATGAACGTACTCCAGAAAGAATTCTTGCTTGAGATGTTGCTTTTATTTGTGTTTCTCCCATCCATTTAATAAAATGATGCAAAACAACCGCATCAACAGCCTCTAACTCAATATTTAGATTGGAAAGATATGAATGAAGTTTGGATATATCCCGTTTATATGCGAACAATGTGTTTTCTGACAACCCTTTTTCTAAACGCAAGTAAATATAATAGTTCTCTAGTATTGATTCGGTGCTATCTTTCATTATTGTATAAATTCATTACTTCTGGCAGTATTATTTAAAGGCCTTTTCTATTTCGACCCCAAAGGAACAAAAAAGGATTGATTATTCAAAATAACCAATTTATAAAAACTGGTAAAAATTTGTTCATGCCCATTTGTCAACTGATAAATCAAGATTTGTCTATTAACAGATCAAAATTGAAACGAGAATAAATAGTGTATCTGATATATTATTTGTTATTTTGCAAAGAATTTGGGGATGCTATATCCTCAAGGTAAAAATCCAAATGAATGAAAGTAGTGCATCTGAATAATTGCCCTGTCTGTGGTAGTTCAAAAATTGAAACGTTTTTACGTGGAAAAGATTTCTTTTCTTCTGAGAAAGAGTTTGAAGTTGTTCAATGTAAGTCTTGCGGTTTTAAATTTACAAAAGATTTTCCGAATGAAGCGAATATATCTTCCTACTATGACTCTCCTGAATATATTTCACATAGCGATACCCACAAGGGGTTTGTAAACTCTATGTACCATTGGGTCCGTTCTTTCATGTTAAATAAAAAAACAACCCTGGTTAATTCCTTTTCTTCAACTAAAGGAGTTTTGATGGATATCGGATGCGGCACAGGATATTTTGCAGGAAGAATGAAACAAAACGGATGGGATGTTTTGGCAATAGAGAAAAATCCAAAGGCTCGAGAGTTCGTAAAAGCCACTTGGGGGCTAAATCCTGAAGATTCAGAGCTACTATTCAAGATTTCGGAAAAGAAAATCGACGTGATTACTTTATGGCACGTTTTAGAACACATAGAGCAACTGAATGAAACGATGAAACAGATGCATGCGGTTTTAAAAGACGACGGAAAACTGATCATTGCTTTACCTAATAGCGACTCGTATGATGCTAGAGTTTACAAGAAGTATTGGGCTGCTTACGATTTACCACGTCATTTATGGCATTTTAGTCCAAGCACTTTTAATTATCTTGCAGAACAACACGGTTTTCAAATAATAAAAACAGTGCGGATGCCGTTTGATGGTTTTTATATCGCACTACTCAGCGAGAAATATATCAATAGACGTTGTGGCAAATTAATCGCTTTCTTTCATGGTTTTATCGGATGGTTAAAGAGTCTCTCGGATGCAAAAAACACTAGTTCTCTTATTTACATACTGAAAAAAAAAACTGAACAATGAGCCAAAAACAATCTTCGGTACTCTCTTTGAGACTGTTTAATTCTCAATTAACAGCTGTAATCAGCATCTCATTAGTGCTTTTTCTTTTGGGTATTGTTTCTTTGTTGTTTTTTGTTGCGAAGGATTTGTCGGTGTTTATTAGAGAGAATATCGGGTTTTCAATTGTTCTTAACAACGATATGCAGGAAAGCGAAATGGCAAGGATACAAAAAAGGCTTGTTACAATGCCTGAGATCAAAGAAGCAATTCTTATAAGCAAAGAAGATGCATTGAAATCTTTGATTGATGAGCTTGGGGAAGATCCAAACGAGTTTCTGGGTTACAATCCACTTTCTGCCTCCATTGAGGTGAAAATGCATTCTGATTATGCAAATAACGAAAGTATAAGCATATTGGAAAACAAAATCAGGCAATACAAAGGAGTGGAAGACGTTATTTATCGGAAAGATCTGATCCAGGCTGTCAATGAAAATGTGACGCGTATCGGCATTATTCTTTCCATTCTAGCCTTTGTACTAACAATTATTTCGTATACTCTGATAAATAACACAATTCGATTGGTCATTTACTCGCGCAGATTTCTAATACATACAATGAAGCTTGTGGGTGCTAACCGAAGCTTTATCAGAAGACCCTTTATTATAAAGAACATTGTAAGTGGAATTCTTGCGTCGATCATTGCATTTTTTTTGTTGCTGGGTGTAATTTATTACATTTCCGAACAAATACCGAATTTCTTTAGTCTTATACATATGCAGTCTCTGCTTATGGTTTTTGGAGTTATCTTTATTGCAGGATTGCTGATTACTTTTACATCAGCTTTCTTTTCAGTAAACAAATACCTCAACATGAATAATGACAACTTATATTATATTTAACACGTAAGCAAATGGACAAAAAAGAATTGGCCTTAGGGAAGACAAATCTTATTCTCATTGCAGTAGGATTTCTGATTATCTTAATTGGATTTTTTTTAATGACAGGAGGGGGCACAGAACAAGAGTTTAATCCGGACATATTCAGTAAACAGCGAATTGTCATCGCTCCGACCGTTAGTTTGTTCGGTTTTATTTTTATCATCTACGGTATCGTTAGAAAATCAAAATAACATATGAACATATTGGAAGCGCTGATCCTTGGTATTATTCAAGGGTTTACTGAGTTCTTACCTGTTAGTAGTAGCGGACATTTGGCAATTGGGTCGGCCTTGTTTGGACTCGACGGAGAAGAAAACCTTACTTTCGCTATTGCTGTTCATGCGGGAACCGTATTTAGCACCCTCTTTATTCTTTGGAAAGAAATCGCATGGATTTTCAAGGGATTATTCAAATTTGAATGGAATAATGAGGCAAAATATACAATGAGCATTCTTGTTTCAATGATACCGGTTGGTATTGTAGGTGTCTTCTTCAAAGAGGAAGTGGAAGCCATCTTCAATGGCGGTTTATGGATGGTTGGAAGTATGCTCCTTTTGACTGCATGTTTTCTAACATTTTCATATTATTACAAGCCACGACAGAAAGAGAATATTTCAATAAAGGACGCATTCCTTATCGGCTTGTCACAAGCTGTTGCAATTGCACCTGGGCTTTCCCGTTCAGGAACAACCATTGCAACCGGTCTGATGCTTGGCAATAATAAAGGGAAAGTGGCTCAGTTTTCTTTTCTCATGGTTCTTGCTCCTATAATTGGAGAGGTGTTACTTGATCTAATGAAAGGAGAATTCACAGAAGGAACATCGATACCTTTTGCTTCGTTAATCGTTGGTTTTCTGGCTGCTTTTGTATCGGGTTCTATTGCTTGTAAATGGATGATTGAAATCGTAAAGAGAGGCAAGTTGATCTACTTTGCAATCTATTGCGCTATAGCAGGAATTGCTACAATTATCTATTCACTATAGAAAGACAACAAAAAGAATGGATTATATCGAAGGAGAAGTTTTATATTTCAATAAACCGTTTGGGGTGACCTCTTTCTATCTTGTTAATAAGATAAGATACAAGCTATCGCATAAACTCGGAGTTAAAAAGCTTAAAGTCGGACATGCAGGAACATTAGATCCTTTGGCTTCGGGAGTAATGATATTATGCACCGGTAAAGCCACGAAACTAATCGACACGTTTCAGTACCAGACAAAAGAATATGTGGCGTCAATTAGATTAGGATCTACTACTCCGTCTTATGACCTGGAGACTCCTATTGACAAAGAATATGACACTTCGCATCTTAATGAGGAATTGATTAGAGAAAAAATTAGTAGCTTTGTTGGACGCATAGAACAGATTCCGCCGGCCTATTCGGCTTGTAAAGTAGATGGTAAACGGGCCTATGAACTCGCCAGAAAAGGAAAGGAAGTTGTTTTGAAGCCAAAAGTTCTGGTTATTGATGAGATTGAATTGGTTGAATGTAATATACCAGAGATAACACTCCGGATTACATGCAGCAAAGGAACATATATCCGTGCATTGGCACGAGATATCGGAGAGATACTAAACTGCGGGGGGC
>JAQUZH010000007.1 GCA_028691445.1 Bacteroidales bacterium
TATAAACAATGGAGTTATCGCAACCTCTTTTGTCGGTGACGCCCCAAGCTCGTCCAATGCATCCAGAAGCATTGCTCAGGCTAAAATGGTTGATTTAAATGCCGCTCCTTATACCACGGCTGAAATTGCTGATATGTTGGCTGTTGCTCATCCGTTTGTCAGTGGAAAAGCATTGGATGATGCTACCAGTTATCCAATGAACTATTCAGGAAACAGCGTTACAACCATTAAACTGACTGGCACATACAGTGGTTCATTTAACTGTTGGTACACATATTCTACTCCTTCCACTGTTCGATTGATCATTACAGGTACCTGTACGATAGCCGATGCCACACAAATCAGCAAGGGTGTAGAAATCATTGTTGCCAACGGAGGAAAGCTGATTATTAGTCCTAAAAAGGAATTAACATTGAATGAAAAATCCGTGCTCACTATTCTGCAGGGCGGTAGTGTCAGTGGAAATAAAATTACGTGTAGTGCGGACTCAAGGATTTACAACGGAGGCTCTCTTGCTCTTACCGGAGAACTCGGGATGAATACCAGCACATTGGTAAATGCAACCGGTGCAACTTATTCTACTGGATCTTCAAGGTTCTCAAGTGAGAATTCCATCTACAATTACGGATCCTTTACAACAGGTTCTGTGTCAACAATGGGAAACGAGATTGTCAATCAACAAGGGGCTACCATGACTGTTACCGGTACGTATGAAGCCGAAAGCACCACAACCACAAAAGGCTGGTTGAACAATTATGGTTCTTTTTCAGCCAACAAATTAATCGGAGGTGGAGCCGTTAATATTAAGAATTACTGCAAGCTTCTGGTGGCTACCGATTTGGAAACGAATGAATTGATCAATGGTCAATCATCCTATGTGGAGTGTGACACCTATAAAGCGAACAACATGGGTACAGTGACATTGGAAGCCAACTCTATTTTTAAAGTAAAAACAAGCGCCTCCTTATCCGCAACTAATTTTACCGGACCAACTAGTGGATGGGCCTTGTTGAAAATCAAATCCATATCTTATGGATCTATTGTACAAAATGGAGGTAATACCAAACTTGTAAATGGATACATTATCAATAATATTCATGTGGAGTATGCCGACATGACACCCAAAGGAGTCTATTGGCCAAACAATGGTTTTGACTGGTTGCAGGTCATGATTAACGGAAATGGTAATGTAAACACCACGGCAGCTCAAAACACCCAATTGGTCGGAAACGGAAATACAGATATTGCTCTGTACGGCGAAGCACCTTTGTTTATTCCAGCCGGCGATTGTACCCCGGGCAACACCCCTACCGATTATGTACCTCCGGTGGCAGTCACTCCTATAACCTATACGTATGCCTTTGAAGACAACTTCCCGAATATGGGCGACTACGACTTCAATGATGTAGTGATGGATGTGAAATGGGACGAAATACGCAATGCATCCAATGCGCTCACAGGCATTACCTACCATGTTACTTTAGTAGCTGTCGGTGCAACCAAAGAGTTAGGAGCCGGACTTCGATTGTATGACGTTAACAAATCAGCCATATCTTCTATTACATACGGAGGTGATGCCACCAATTTCCAAAGCACGCTTTCCGGAGTGATGTTCTATCCGGTTGCAAACAACCTGTTTGAAGGAAATAATTCTGACGCAGTTATTCCGCTCTTCGGTGATGCTCAGAAAGTATTGACAGGCGCTACTAACCGGACCTTGATGCTGAACACCAGTAACAATAAAGTTGCAAATGCAGAGCCCAAAACTCTCGATATAACGATTACCTTCAATACTCCTCAGGCAACTACTCCGATTACAAAAGAGAACTTGGACTTCTTTATTGCATACAATACCGGCAAACAAGTGCCTACGAGCAGAAATGAGATTCACTTGTATGAATTCAGAGACAGACAGTCGGCAGTTGGACTTGATAATAGCAAATACATCTCCGCAGCGGCAAATTACCCATGGGCAATTTCTGTTCCTGAGTTCCGCTATCCGATTGAACGGATAAGTATTATTTCTGCCTATGAGAAATTTGAATCTTGGGCGCAAGCTTCAAAAGCAGAGCGCCAGCAATACGAAGATTGGTACAAAACTATTTCTTCTGACCAGAAAGTATTCAGATAAATACTCCTCATTCTTGACCAGCATACTTAATTAGTTCATGCGGAAGTGAAATCAATCAATCAATCACTTCCGCATGATTGATTATAAAAAAACAGTCTTTTCGCTTTTTATATCCTCTTTGATTGTGAATAGTTGAATTAATCCTATATTTGTGCAACCAATAGATCTTCCAAAATATGAAAACCTCAACTAAAAAAAGCTTACTGATTTTTGTCACTAGTGTGGCGACATTGTTTATTGGTTGTCAGGAGACTGATTTGTTTGATGCAGCCCATACAAAGAAAATGTATGAAGAAACTTTTCCTGTCAAAAATGTTGCCGAAGACATGGATTGGAAAACCACCTCAAAAGCATCTGCATCAATCAAGGTCTCGGAAGACTATGATGTTCTATATAAAATACAGGTGTATGACGACAATCCTTTAGACTCAGCCATCAGTGCCAGATTGCTCACTTCGGGATATGCAAAAACGAATCTTACTTTCGAAACAGAGATTGATTACCCGACAGCATTAGACACTGTTTATGTCTGCCGCATCGATCCAAACTATCGAAAGGTTGTCAAAATGGTTCCAATCACGGATGGAAAAATAGAAGCTACTTTTGGAGAAAGCAGCACCACTACTGTCCGCTCTATTGCCGCAACCGACGGAACAATTCCAACGAAAAATGCCCTCTACACGGAAACACAAATTCAATCCATGCTCAATAGCCCCGACACCTATGAATATCAGGCAAACACGGCTCTGGATCAGACAGGGAGAACCCTCTATGGAAATTCATCTGCCAATGGACGAGTCATCAAGTTGACAAGAAATTATACCGGCAAGATCTATTCAAACGGTATTTCCGGAAAAGTCACGTTTATTGTTGCTGCAAAATGGACTTACAACGTAGACTGTTCCTTCAATGAAGGAACCGAATTTATTATTGCCAATGGTGGAGAAATTATCTCTCCAACAAATAAAATCCAATTTTATGATGCTTCTTATCTACTGGTAATGCCAGAAGGAAAGATTACAGCAAAGCAGCTCAATATTTCAAACGGAGTCGATTTCTTTAATAGAGGTACTGTTAAACTGGAAACATTGAATAATCTTGCATCCACACTCTATAACGCAAACGACGCATCCATCTCTCTCTCTAATGTTATGGATGGGAAAAATTCTTTTTTCACCAATCACACATTCATTAATCATGGCACAATAACTGCGAAACAAGTGACCGGATCACCGATAATAGAGAACGGGTGTCAACTGAAAGTCACTTCAAAATTAAATATTTCCTATCTTTCTTTAGGAGCCACCTCTTCTGTCATCACGTACGATTTGAACACCTATAGCTACAGCAATATCTATTTGGCGGAAAATTCCATATTATCCGTTACCAGAAACGCAACATTTTCTTCTCCTTCTATTATAGGGCCAACCACCGGATATGCATTATTCAAAATCAATAAAATATATAGTGTTTCCGGGGTGGGCAGGATTTATAATAACATTTATGTCGAGTTGAATTACTCAAATAATTATTCAAAACTTTGGAAAATGATCAATTATGGTAATGGACGTGCATCCGTTGCTAATTTCGGTGAATCTCCACTGTATATACCGGCAGACAATCACTGTTCCGGTGGCGGAAATATTCCAACCGGTTATGTGCCACCTGTCATTCCTAAAATCATCACTTACACCTATGCCTTTGAAGATAATTTCCCAAAGATGGGTGATTATGATTTCAATGATGTGCTGCTGGATGTCTCTTCTGATGAGATCCGAAATACTGATAACAATATTACGGCCATTACGCTTCACCTAAAGTTATCTGCCGCAGGTGCTTCCAAGACATTGGGCTGTGGATTAAGGCTAGTGGGAATTGACAAGTCCGAGATAACCTCTGTGACTTTTGGAGGCGCCAATTTAACGGACTTTCAGAACACGCTTACTGGAGTGATGTTTTATGAAGCAGACAACGGATTTGAAAGCAACAATTCCGATCTGGTCATCCCTATCTTTGGAGATGTCCACAAAGTACTCTCTCCAAATACTGAAAAAAAGTTGTACAACACTTTAATTGACGTCAACTTACAAAAGTTATATGTTGTTCCGAGTAAAACAATGGACATTACTATCAACTTCTCAACGCCTCAGACAATCTCTCCTATTCTGAAAGAGAATATGGACTTTTTTATCGCCTATAATACTATTGCAAAGATTCCCTCCAAAAGGACAGAAACCCACTTGTATGAATTCAGAGATCTACAATCGGGAGTCGGTCTTGACATGAGTCAAGTACTCTCAGTAGCCGGTAATTATACATGGGCCATCTGTGTTCCGGAATTCAGATACCCGGTTGAAGCGACAAAAGTAACAGATGCCTATTCTTTATTTGCTTCTTGGGCTCAGGCATTAAACGATCAGCGTGGTGAGTTTGAAGATTGGTATAAAACCGTTGACACCAACAAAGTGTACCGATAATTTCCCTATATACTACATTTTCACAAAAAAGAGAGTACCCTATTAAAATATGAACTCTTTCACTGTAGCTTATAAATAAAAAATATTACTTTTGCTTAACTAATAAGTGCCATAAAATCAATTATGTATAATACAAAAAGAACGGTATGAAAAAAATAGTGTTGGTGGATGATAAAGAGTCAATAGGAAAGGTCGTAAGTTTCTACCTTTCAAAAGAATATGATTTCACCTATTTCGAAAATCCCCTCAAAGCTATTGAATGGCTTCAGGAAGGAAACATGCCTGATTTAATTATCTCTGATATCCGAATGCCGGAAATGAAAGGAGATGATTTTCTTCATTTTCTTAAAACAAATGCACTGTTCAAAAACATTCCGGTTGTCATGCTTTCTAGCGAGGACAGTACATCCGAGCGCATCCGGTTATTGGAAGAAGGGGCAGAAGACTATATTGTGAAGCCATTCAACCCACTTGAATTAAAAATCCGTATCAAAAAAATAATCCACTGAACCCATGTATCAACTGATTTACATTGGAAAAAACAAGGATTCGCGTTCGCGTCTGCTGCAACTGTCAGACAGCACTTTGGTTTCTTTTAACGAGGTGGACAAAGCGGTTTTATATCTTCAGGCTTTAAATTCCGACATTTCCGTTATTGTCTTCTACAGCAAAGGAAATGTAAACAATGATATTTCAGAGTTGACATCTCTTCATAAAAGACTCCCCAATGCATCAATAGTCTTAATTGCAGATGTTTTGGAGAGAGATGAAAGTATTCAGTTTGTAAAAAGTGGAGTTTACCATACGCTTCCCTCAGATATCAAAAAAGAAGCCTATGTTCAGGTCCTTGAATATGTACTCAACAAACACTCCATTCCGAAAAGGCATATAAAAAATAATCAAGAAATTAGTCAGTTTCATCTTCCTATTTGGAAACGGCTTTTTGACATTTTCTTTACCTCAATGGCTATCCTTTGTCTGTCTCCAATTCTTATCATTACTGCAATAGCTATTCGAGTAGAAAGTAAAGGAAGCATCATCTACAAATCAAAGCGGGTTGGAAGCAATTATCGGATTTTTGATTTCTTAAAATTCCGATCGATGTACACCAATGCGGATAAGCATCTAAAAGATTTAAGTGCTTTAAACCAATATCAGACAGAAGAAACCGAGTCAGAAATAATGAAGAAAGAAAGCATTACCGATAGTGAAGAAGAAATTATGCTTATCTCTGATGATTTTGAGATCAGCGAAGAAGACTTTCTTCAACAAAAAAACTCGGAACAGTCTAATGCTTTTGTCAAACTCGAAAATGATCCGCGGATTACAAAAGTGGGGCATATCATTCGCAAATACAGCATTGATGAACTACCTCAGTTGTTTAATATTTTGAAAGGAGATATGTCCATTGTAGGTAACCGGCCGCTCCCACTCTACGAAGCTGAATTACTGACAAGTGATGACACAATTGACCGTTTTATGGGTCCATCTGGTCTTACGGGTCTTTGGCAAGTTGAAAAACGCGGCGAAAGCGGACGAATGTCTCCTGAAGAGCGCAAACAACTGGATATTAAATATGCAAAGACATTCTCCTTTTGGCTAGATATTAAAATTATATTGAAAACGGTAACGGCTTTTATTCAGAAAGAAGACGTGTAAAGGAAAGGCTATGTTTATGAGAAAACTTTTGAAAATTAAGATAAGAATTGCTTTGATTATTGCCTTTTGGGGATGTATAAACATGACTAACAAGGCGCAAGAAGTTGACTCTTCATTTATTGTCCCTGAAAAGAGTGGAGAGCTTATTGATGATAACTTTAGCATGTTGGTACTTCCACCCTTGGATCTGCTGTTTGAAAATGCGAGAAAAGGTCCGGGAGTACAGCTTTATGAACTAAAAATGAAAGAGCAAGGAGAAATTCTTAAAAGAGAAAAAAATACATGGGCCAGTTTTTTGACTTTGGGTGCAGGGTACCATTATGGTAATGTTGGCATGTATTCTTCTTACTCAGATGTTTCAACGCCTCTTATTACTCAATACACAGGAACCACTCAAAGTAGCTGGCAAGTTGGTGTCAACTTAAATGTTTCCCTAGTTACGTTACTTGACTTAAAACCTAGAATAAAGAGACAAAAAATTGCCATTGAAATGGCAAATATGGAAAGAGAGCAAGCTTTGGATGAATTGCGTTCTTCTGTGGTTGACATGTATACGAAAGCTCAATTACAAATATCCCTGCTGAGACTGCAGGCTCAAGCTGTTGTTTATGCAAACGCTATGTTTAAAATGGTCGAACAAGACTTTTTGAATGGACAAAAAGACCAAGCCGATTTAAGTAATGCAAAATCGGATCAATCAAAAGCATTGGTTGCTTATGAAGAGTCAAAATCAAACTTAATCGGAGCTCTACTGAAATTGGAAATATATACTAGAACAGCTATTATAAATAATCAAAATAAAAAAAACAAATAACCCACTATGGAATATCTAAGATACGTTTTCAGATTCCTGTATAAAATTCGTTGGTGGCTAATAGTATGTCCTCTCTTAGTATCCCTTTTTATGATCTGGAAAACCAGACACATGGGAAGGACATATGATGTAAGTACAACTATCTATACTGGAATTATTACCGGATATAGCATTGAAGAGTCCAGTGGGTCATTGACGAGAACGCAATCTGCCAACAATGCTTTATTGGATAACCTGATGAATATCATAACGGCTGAAAGTACTTTGAAAAAAGTTTCTTTGCGTCTATATGCCAGAAGTATGATAAATGGAGACCCAAACAAGGATAACAACTTCATTACTTCAGGAAAATATCGTGATCTTTACAACAAGAGCAAACGCCCTCTTGACCATTCAAACTTATTAAGTCTTATCGACAAAACAAGTGAAGATGCAACCATCAAAAATCTTCAAGCATACGAAAAGCCAGACAAGAATAATTTTGTATATGGATTATTTAATTACTATCACCCCCACTACAGCTACAATGCACTGAAGAATATTAAAGTTGCCCGCATTGGTATTAGTGATATTCTTCAGGTTTCTTATTCAGCGGATGATCCCGGTATTGCTTATAACACCCTGGATATACTAAACAAAGAGTTTCTTGACCAATATCAGGAGATTCGTTTCGGAGAAACGAATGATGTTATCAAGTATTTTGAAGCTGAATTGGCTAAATATGGTAAATTATTACACAATCAAGAAGACTCACTGACAGATTTTTATGTAAAAAACAGAATCATCAACTACGACTATGAAACGCAGGAAGTAGCAGGTATGAACTCTGACTTTGAAATAAAACGGGATCTGACCCTTCGAGATAATAGAAGTTCACAAGAGTTGGTTAATTATCTTGAAAAAAGAATAGGTGATCAGATACGATTATTGCGTGACAACACGGTTTTCATGGACAAATTAAACCAGATTTCCGCCATAAACTCAGGCATTGCACAAGCAGAAACATTTCAAGGAGTGACTGAAGATGGTGCAGAAACAACGGAGAAGTTAAAAAAAGATTTAAGAGATGCTGAAGCTGATTTTTTAAACTTTACAGATAATCTGGCTCTACGTAAGTATACTAAAGAAGGGCTAACAACCAGAGAAGTTGTCACTACGTGGATGCAAGAAATTCTCAAGCTTGAGAAAACAACTGCTGAGCTAGCTGAAATGGACAGAAGAAAAGCAGAACTGGATGAAAAATACGTTTACTTTGCCCCTATTGGAACAACAATCAAACGTAAAGAGCGCGAGGTCGCATTCACAGAAGAGATCTATTCCTCTATCTTGAGTGCTTTGAATGCTGCCCGTATGAGACAGAAAACATTGCAAATGACTTCTGCCACACTTAAAGTTTTAAATCCGCCACTTTATCCTTTGAATCCAAAATCTACAAAGCGTAAGTTCATGGTGATTAGTTCAGGAGTCGCAACTGCTGTTCTCATATTGAGTTATTTTTTGCTGTTGGAAATATTGGACAGGACACTCCGCGACAAATTACGAACAGAAAGACTTACCAATCAAAAAGTTATTTGTGCATTCCCTACAAAAAGCAATCTTAGCTTCCGAAGATATGATGCACTCTGTTATTCAATGGCTACCCAAGCTTTGGGAAACGCTATTTTCGCCTATTTCAGAACATCAAAGAGCCCAATGATTCTTAACATTTTGAGTTCCGACAGAGGAGAAGGTAAGAGTTTCATTGCTGAAAGACTTGCGGATTATTGGAGCAGTAAAGGATTGAACGTAAAAATCCTGAATGATCAAGAAGATTTTAATCCTGAATCCAAGGAATATTTGCTGGCAAATAACATTAAGGACTTTTATCGTTTGAACAACGAAGACATTCTGATTACAGAGTATCCTGCATTGAAAAAGAACACTGTGCCGGGTGGTTTGTTGAAAAATGCAGACTTAAACTTATTTGTTGCAAGTGCAAAACGTAGCTGGAAAGATACGGACAAATTAATCATGGACAATCTGATTAATATATCAGGAGATAATAACGTTTTTCTGGTACTCAACAAAGCCGGCAGAAATGTGGTAGAGGAGTTCACAGGCCAACTACCACCTTATAATATATTGACAAATATTATTTATCGTTTTTCTCAATTGGGTTTCACAGAAAGTAGTATTCAAAAACGGGGTTAATCAGTATGTCCGTTATTAAAAGAATCTATCAGAATGTAATTTCAATCGTTGACTCAAATATTTATATCTATTTGGGGCTGTTTTTTTGTATTTACATGATTTATTCGCTTTCGCTACGTAGTGGACCTGCTATTACTTATCTATTTGCAATCTTTCCAATGATTTTAGCTTTAACGGGGCTGATATCCACAAAACCATACAATTTAATCATTTTGTTTTTTGTACTCAATTACTTCATCATGCCAATGGGAAGGTATATTGAAAGTCTTAAACCTGGGATGATAATGCTTGGACTATCGCTTAGCATTTTGATGTATCTGGTCGCTTTTTCTGTGTTCAAGAAATTGGAATGGAACCGGATTCGGACTCCTTTTTTATACCTTTGGCTTTTTTGGTTAGCATTTTGCTCAACTCAATTATTTCGACCGGATGTTGTTTTTGAAGCTTGGAGTATAAGTATTGGAACATATGCACTATTTGCTGTATGTATGGCCATTTTTATTCCACTCGTGTTGAATCAGTTCAAAGACCTTCAATTACTTCTCTTCCTTTGGTCAGTTTTTATCATATTTGCAACGATAAAAGGATGGTGGCAAAAAAGTCATGGGTTTGATGCCAAAGAATTACAATGGCTTTGGGCGTATGGCTACCGAACTCACTTTTTAAGAACAGGTATCCGCTATTTTTCTTTCTTTACTGATGCTGCCAATTATGGAACAAGCAACGGATTCTCGCTAATTGTTTTTGCAATTTCCTCTTTTTATTTTAAAAACAAACTACTCCGTATTTATTTCCTGCTAATTGCATCCATGAGTTTGTACGGTATGCTCATCTCTGGTACGCGTTCTGCAACAGCAATCCCGTTCATGGGCATTGCTTGTTTCATCTTTTTATCCAAAAGTCCAAAATCTATGCTTATTGGAACTCTGTTGATTATTAGTTCATACGTATTTTTAAACTACACAACAATAGGAGATGAAAATCGTTTTATCCGACGTCTGCGAACCTCTTTTGATACACAAGATGCTTCTCTGGTTGTTCGACAAGAAAACCAAAAATTATTACGAACATACATGGCAGATCATCCATTTGGAGTAGGCATGGGGCTAAGTGCCGGACGTGCTAGTCGTTGGATGTCGGATTCAACGATACCCAGTATTGCCAATGACTCTTGGTGGGTAATGGTTTGGACTGAGACTGGTATTGTGGGTCTTTCTTTGTATCTGAGTATGATCGCAATTATGTATGCATGGGGAGCTTATATTATTCTTTTCAAAATAAAAAGTAAGAGATTAAGAGGAATTCTGGCTGCATTATTCTCAGGATCCATCGGACTGTTCGCCTCTTCCTATGGAAATGAAGTGATGGGATACCCAAATGGAGTACTCTCTAGCATGGCCATGGTCTATGTGTTTATTGGGCCAAGGATCGACAAAGAGTTACTTGAAGAAGAAAACACGGCATTAGAATCACAAAAGAAACTAGATGATGCAAAACAATCAGCCTGATATATCGGTCATCACAGTCAATTACAACGGGAAAAAGGATACCATTGAATTGATTCATTCGTTGCAGAAGCATGTCTCCTTGCCTCTTGAGATTATTGTGGTGGACAATGGCTCCAGAGAGAATGAAGCACTTCTCTTGCAAGAGTTGTTCCCTGACGTTGTAATAATCCGGAGTGAGAAGAATCTGGGATTCTCGGGTGGAAACAATCTCGGAATTGTTCAGGCAAAAGGGAAATATATCTTTCTGCTGAACAACGATACGTTTGTCACAGATGATACTTTTCACTGTCTGATTGAACGTCTGGAATCGGCTCCTTCGATCGGAGTTGTGTCGCCGAAAATTAAGTTTGCCGCCCCACCGCAAAATATTCAATTTGCGGGATATACACCCTTGAGCTCTGTAACTATTCGCAACGCGTTAATTGGTTTTGGTGAAGCAGATAACGGCCAACACGAAATAGCTCGGCAGACTCCATTCACACATGGAGCAGCAATGATTCTGAAAAAAGAAGTTATTAATAAAGCGGGACTAATGCCGGAACTCTTTTTCCTGTATTATGAGGAACTGGATTGGTGTGAGCATATCGGTAAATGTGGATATGAACTATGGTATGAGCCAAAGTGTACTGTCTTTCACAAAGAAAGTCAGAGCACCGGACAAAACAGTCCGCTTCGTACCTATTACCTTACACGCAACCGTTTACTTTTTGCTTGGAGAAACAGGAAGGGTTTGACTCGAATGCTTTCGATCCTCTATCAGTTGTTTATTGTAGCACCCAAAGATCTTTTACGGTTCCTCATGAACAAGGAATACAATCTTGCCTTCGCAACAATACGAGGAGTCTTTCATTTTACCCGATTAAAAAACAAAATAAAATAATCTTATGAGCTGGACTGTTTTCATTGACTATTTGGATACGATTCTATTTGTTATAATAGCATTGCAAGTTTTTTACATATTTATTTTTGCATCCGCAAATCTGATAAGAAGAACTGATGACTATCCCACCGCCAAGAAGCTAAAGTCGTTTCTGATACTTTATCCTGCCTATAAGGAGGATGAGGTGATTATGGATGCTGTTCATTCCATGCTCAGTCAGAATTATTCGTCCGCTCACTATGAGATCGTGGTTATTTCTGATCAGATGCAGCCTTATACCTTGAAACAGTTAAGAGAGCTCCCTATTACCGTATTGGAAGTAACCTTCGAAAACAGTTCCAAGGCAAAAGCGATGCAGTTTGCCATCCGCTCACTTCCAAGAAAGGACTACGACTATGTCGTGGTAATGGATGCCGACAATCAGGTGGAGGACAATTTTCTGACTCAATTCAACAACTGCTTTGCAGCTGGTTCGCAGGCCATTCAAGCACATCGTAAAGCTGCAAATATCGACAGCGACGTCGCGTTACTGGATGCTGTCAGTGAAGAGATTAACAACTCAATTTTTCGACGTGGTCATGAACGTTTGGGTTTTTCTTCAGCTCTTATTGGATCCGGTATGGCGTTTGAATACAGATGGTTCTCCGAAAACATTGACAAGTTGACGACTGCCGGAGAAGACAAGGAATTGGAAGCACTTCTTTTGAAGGATCATATCTATATCGACTTCATGGACAATGTCCCTGTATATGATAAAAAAACACGGAAAGAAGATCAGTTTGGCAAACAACGCAGGAGATGGATGGCTGCTCAAGTCGGATCTTTGATTCACACATTACCCCAACTACCGGCAGCTTTAATCAATGGCAATTTTGACTATGCGGATAAAATTATCCAATGGATTATGATGCCCCGGGTACTTTTGATTGGATTTACAGGGCTTATTACACTTCTGGTTACGGCGTTTCAATGGACTATCTGTCTGAAATGGTGGGCAATTTTAATTCTATTAATTGTATCACTTTCATTTGCAGTTCCGGATGAATTAGTAACCAAGAGATTTCCAAAGGCTTTGATGAAAGCACCGTTTCTTGCCTTTAAAATGTTTCTCAATCTATTTCATTTGAGAGGCGTAAACAAGAAGTTTATTCACGCGGCTGAAAATGAGAAATAAACCGTTTAACTCAACGAATATCTGATATGAAAATCGCAATTGAGGCACAGCGTATATTCCGTACCAACAAACACGGGATGGATTTTGTAGCATTGGAAAGCATCCGTGAGTTACAAAAGATAGATAAAGAAAACGAATACTTTATTTTAGTCAGTCCGGGCGAAGATATCTGTCTTCAAGCGACCCCCAACTTTCATATCGTCGAGATAAAGATGCCCTCCTATCCTCTCTGGGAACAAGTAGGACTGCCTCTGGCTCTCAAACGGATAAAACCCGATATGCTCCATTGTACGAGTAATACCGCCCCTGTGTTCTGCGGGGTTCCCTTGCTCTTAACACTTCATGATATAATTTTTTTAGAAAAACGGCAAAGTACCAATCGTTCCCTTTATCAAAATATGGGATGGTATTACAGACGGTTGGTTGTGCCGCGTATTCTTCCCAAGTGTAAGAAGATCATTACGGTCTCCAACTTCGAAAGAAAACGGATCATGGGACAGCTTCAGCTTCCGGAAAGCCAGATACTAGCTGTATATAACGGCTATAACACCCGTTTTTGCAAAGTAGAAGAGAGCTACTCCATTACTCAAAAATACATCAAAGAAAAAGAGTTCCTCTTTTTCCTGGGCAATACCGATCCAAAGAAAAATACCCTTCGTACGCTGATCGCCTATTCCAACTATGTAAAAGCGTCTAATCAGCCACTTTCTTTGCTTATTGCCGATCTCAAAGAAGAGGTTATTGATCAGTATTTGGCTGAAGGAGGTATTCAGGATATCAAACCGTTACTTTCTTTCCCCGGATACATTTCCAATCTGGATCTCCCTGCCATATATAGTGGAGCTTCTGCGTTCCTGTACACCTCTCTTCGGGAGAGTTTTGGCATTCCGATACTGGAAGCCATGGCTTGTGGCACTCCCGTCATCACGTCAAACACGTCGGCTATGCCGGAGATTGCCGGAGAAGGTGCTATTCTTGTCGATCCAACTAACGAAAACGAGATAACAGAAAAACTGCTTCAATTGGAGTCCGACCCTGTTTACAGAGAGACTCAGATTCAATATGGTCTGGAACGTGCCAAGTTGTTTTCGTGGAAGCAAACAGCCGCTCACCTCCTTGAAATTTACAAATCGATATGAGTCTGAAAGAACGCATTAAATCCAATCCGGCATTGAAAAGGATGGCACTCCACTTTCTCATGCACCCGGTAAAAGCCCGGCCACAATGGTGGATACGGATCTTCCAGTGTTTCTATCTGAAGCGTGGCAAGCATACAGTCATCTACCGAAGTGTACGACGCGATCTGGTTCCGTTCAATCAGTTCCAGTTGGGAGACTATTCTGTAGTTGAAGACTTTGCGACCGTCAGTAACGCGGTGGGTGACGTAATTATCGGAAGCCATACTAGAGTGGGATTACACAACACGATCATTGGTCCGGTACGGATAGGCGATCATGTCAACCTGGCACAGGGAATCACGGTATCGGCGCTCAATCACAACTTTGACGATCCGACGAGAACCATTTCAGAACAAGGTATCTCAACCAAACAGGTTACCATTGAAAATGATGTATGGATTGGAGCCAACGCTGTTGTCCTGCAAGGCGTTACCATCGGAGAGCACTGCGTGGTCGCCGCCGGAAGTATCGTGACAAAAGACGTACCTCCACAGACAGTAGTTGGAGGCAACCCGGCCCGTATTCTCAAACACTATGACAAAGAAAAAGGGGAATGGGTCAAACCCTGATTCCCCTCTCCTCTTTCTGTTGTAAGCAAGACTATCGCTTCTGTAACAGCACTACATTTTCAACATGTTGAGTGTGTGGAAACATATCCACCGGCTGCACTTTTTTCACTGAATATTTGACATCAAATAGCGCAAGGTCGCGTGCCTGGGTCGCCGGATTGCAACTTACATAGACAATGCGATCCGGTTCGGCAGCCAAAATTGTATCCACCACATCCTGATGCATACCGGCTCTTGGAGGATCAGTAATGATCACATCCGGCCGGCCATATTGCAAAATAAGATCCTCATTCAGAATATCTTTCATATCTCCGGCAAAGAAGAGCGCATTATCGATCTGATTCAATTCCGCATTTACTTTCGCATCCTCAATAGCTTCCGGCACATATTCAATGCCAATGACTTGACGACATTTACGGGAAACAAAATTGGCGATCGTTCCCGTTCCGGTATACAAATCATATACGAGCTCATCACCGGTCAGTTCAGCAAAATCGCGGGTCACCTTGTATAATGTATAGGCTTGTTCGGAGTTTGTCTGATAAAAGGATTTGGGTCCGATCTTAAATTTCAGTCCCTCCATCTCCTCAAAGATATGATCATTCCCTTTAAAAACACCCACTGGACAATCGGTGATCGTATCATTCTGTTTATTGTTGAGCACATACAACAGAGAAGTGATCTGTGGAAATTTTTCAGCAATAAAACTCATGATGGCGTGCAGCTCCTCGTTCATCTCTCCTTTAACCACCAACATCACCATCAGCTCACCCGTTGTAGAAGTACGGATTATCAGATTGCGGAGCATCCCCTCTTGTTCGCGGATGTTATAAAACGAATACGAATGTTCATACGCGTAGTCACGGATCGCATTGCGAATCTGATTGGAAATATCATCTTGTAACCAGCATTTTTCGATGGCTAGTACTTTATCAAATGCCGTCGGAATATGAAAACCAATCGCATTCATCTGGTCATATTTTACATTCTGCTTCACCTCCTCATCCGTCAACCATCGTTTGTCGGAGAAAGTATATTCAAGTTTGTTTCTGTAGAAAGTGGTCTTTTCAGAACCCAGGATCGGAGCTATTGGAGGGAGTTCCACCTTCCCGATACGGGTCAGATTATCGGTTATCTGCTTTTGTTTGTAATAGAGTTGATCCTCATACCGAAGACATTGCCACTTACACCCTCCACATACCCCGAAATGCTGACAAAAAGGTGTTGCTCTCTTTTCCGAAAACTGATGAAAGCGAACTGCTTTTGCCTCGGCATAGTGATTCTTTTTTCGGGTGATCTGTATGTCCACCACATCTCCGGGTACTACATAGGGAATAAAGATGACAAGCTCATTCACTTTTGCGACAGCTTTTCCTTCCGCTGCCACATCTGTTATTTCAATTTTCTCCAACAAAGGAAGAGGTTTTTTCGTCCGTGCCAATTGTGCAATGATTAAATGATGACTATTTATTTCAGCTGCAAAGATACAGCCTTTTGCTGATTAAATGACTCAAATGCAGCATTTGTGAGAAAGTTTTATGAGTGTAAGTTCAAAATATAAATTTATTAATTAATTTTGCACCCATGACACATTTTCGCGGTTGATTTCGCGAAATCGCAAACTAATTATTAACAAAAGATCTTATGAACAAGAAAAGAGTTTACACGTTTGGCAACGGCCAGGCGGAAGGTAAGGCAGACATGAAGAATCTGCTGGGGGGCAAGGGTGCGAACCTTGCTGAAATGAACTTAATTGGTGTTCCGGTACCTCCTGGTTTTACAATTACGACCGAAGTTTGTACTGAATATTATGAATTAGGCAAAGAAAAAATCGTTGAACTCTTGAAAAGCGAAGTTGAAAAGTCTGTCGCACTTATTGAGAGTCTGATGAACTCCAAGTTTGGAGATATAGAAAACCCATTATTAGTCTCTGTTCGCTCCGGAGCCCGCGCCTCCATGCCCGGAATGATGGATACAATTCTAAATCTTGGTCTGAACGATGACGTTGTTGAAGGATTAACCCGTAAAACAGGTAATGCCCGTTTTGCATGGGACTCATACCGTCGTTTTGTGCAAATGTACGGTGATGTTGTATTGGGATTGAAGCCGACCAACAAAGAAGACATTGATCCATTTGAAGCAATCATCGAAGAGGTTAAAGAGGCCAAGGGAGTTAAACTGGATAACCAACTCGAAGTTGAAGACCTCAAAGAACTGGTGAAGAGATTTAAGAAAGCTGTCAAAGAAAAAACCGGTTCAGACTTCCCAACCTGCGCTTACGAACAGCTATGGGGAGCTATCTGTTCTGTATTCAACAGCTGGATGAATGAACGTGCCATTCTGTATCGCAAGATGGAAGGTATTCCTGCTGAATGGGGTACTGCTGTCAGTGTACAGGCGATGGTATTCGGCAACATGGGCGAAAACTCGGCTACAGGTGTATGTTTCAGCCGTGACGCCGGTACCGGAGAAGACCTTTTCAATGGTGAATATCTGATCAATGCACAAGGTGAAGATGTTGTTGCAGGTATTCGTACCCCTCAACAGATTACAAAGATCGGATCACAGCGTTGGGCCGAACTGGCAAATATATCGGAAGATGTTCGCGCTGAAAGATTCCCATCCATGGAAGAAGCAATGCCTCAAATTTATAAAGAACTGGACGCTATTCAGACAAAATTGGAAAACCATTACCGCGATATGCAGGATATGGAATTCACCGTTCAGGAAGGTAAATTATGGTTCCTGCAAACCCGTAACGGTAAACGTACAGGTGCAGCGATGGTTAAGATCGCAATGGATCTGGTCAAACAAGGAATGATCAGCGAGCAAACTGCTTTACTCCGTTGCGAACCGAACAAATTGGATGAGTTGCTCCACCCCGTATTCAACAAAACAGCTTTGAAGAAAGCACAGGTGCTGACACGCGGACTTCCGGCATCTCCGGGAGCAGCTTACGGACAGATCGTATTCTTCGCTGATGATGCTGCCAAATGGCATGAAGATGGTCACAAAGTGATCATGGTCCGCATCGAAACTTCTCCGGAAGACCTTGCAGGTATGGCTGTTGCTCAGGGTATCCTCACAGCTCGTGGAGGTATGACTTCTCACGCTGCCGTAGTGGCTCGTGGTATGGGTAAATGTTGTGTATCGGGTGCCGGTGCATTAAACATTAACTACAAGACTAAAACTGTAGAAATTGACGGTTTGGTGCTCAAAGAAGGAGATTTTATCTCTTTGAATGGTACAACCGGAGAAATTTACAAAGGAGAGGTTGCTACATCTGCTGCCGAAGTTTCGGGAGACTTCTCTGATTTGATGGCTTTAGCTGATAAATATTCACGTTTGAAGGTTCGCACGAATGCTGACACTCCACACGATGCACAGGTTGCACGCAATTTTGGTGCTGTGGGTATCGGACTGTGTCGTACTGAACATATGTTCTTCGAAGGTGAAAAGATCAAAGCAATGCGTGAAATGATTCTGTCTGAAACGCAAATCGGTCGTGAAAAAGCATTGGAAAAGATTCTTCCTTATCAAAAAGATGACTTCAAGGGAATATTTAGAGCCATGGAAGGATGTCCTGTGACTGTCCGCCTGCTCGATCCTCCTTTGCACGAGTTTGTTCCTCACGATGATAAGGGACAACAAGACATGGCGGATGCTATGAATGTAAGCATAGGATACATCAAAAAACGTGTTGATCAATTGAAGGAGCAAAACCCGATGTTGGGACACCGTGGATGTCGTCTGGGAAATACCTATCCTGAAATCACAGTGATGCAGACACGCGCCATTTTAGGTGCTGCCCTCGAACTGAAGAAAGAAGGAATCACCACCTATCCGGAAATTATGGTTCCTCTGACAGGTATCCTGTACGAGTTTAAGGAACAGGAAATCATTATCCGTAACACCGCTCAGAAACTGTTTGAAGAAACTGGCGACAGCATCGACTTCAAGATCGGCACCATGATTGAGATCCCACGTGCTGCTCTGACTGCCGATCGCATCGCTTCCAGCGCAGAGTTCTTCTCATTCGGAACAAACGACTTGACTCAGATGACGTTTGGTTACTCACGTGATGACATCGCTTCATTCTTGCCTATTTATCTGGAAAAGAAGATTCTGAAAGCAGATCCGTTCCAGGTATTGGATCAGAAAGGTGTCGGACAGTTGGTTCGCATGGCAACAGAAAAAGGCCGCAGTGTACGTCCTGATCTGAAGTGCGGTATCTGTGGTGAGCATGGTGGCGAACCATCTTCTGTGAAGTTCTGTCACAGAGTCGGTTTAAACTATGTAAGCTGTTCACCGTTCCGCGTGCCTATCGCACGTCTGGCTGCTGCACAGGCTGCTATTGAAGAACAAGCCTAATCGCTTTCTAACAATAACTTAAGGAGAGGGCTGTATCAACAGTCCTCTCTTTTTATCACAAGTACGGTGACGCAGATAAAAGATCTTACAACCGGAGCGATATCCGGAGTTATTATCCGGCTTGCCTCTCCTCTGATTGCCGCTTCCTTCGTACAGATGGCATATACCATGACGGATATGCTTTGGCTGGGACATCTTGGGAGCGAACAAGTGGCAGCTGTCGGCGCCGCGTTCTTTTATGTCTGGATGAGCAACTCAGTCTCCTACTGCACCAAGAGTGGCGCCGAGGTGCTGGTCAGTCAAAGTCTTGGATCCAAAGACACACCACGGGCGATTCAATTTGCTGATCATGCCGTGCGACTCGCCTTTCTGTTGGCACTCGCCTACTCCCTCCTGATCCTGATAGCCGCGCCGTGGTTACTCTCTTTCTTTGATCTGGCACAACCGATCAGAGAGGAAAGCGCCGCCTATCTCTATTATATCATTCCGGGCATGATCTTCGGAATTCTCAACAACACCTTTTCCGGAATTATTTATGGAATGGGAAACAGCAAAACACCGTTCCGTATTCTGATTGTCGGACTGATCATTAACATTGTGATGGATCCACTTCTGATCTACGGGATCTGGATCTTCCCGGAAATGGGAGTTCGTGGCGCAGCCATGGCAACCTCTCTTTCTCAGGGGATAGTCATTCTCCTTTTTCTGCGCACCTTGTTTGCACGACAAGGATTCCTGAAAGGATTCAAGATGCGGTTTCGCTGGCAGCCTGACCTCTTGCGATTGATTGTCAGAATCGGACTTCCGGTCACGCTTCAAAATGCACTGTTTGCCTTTATCTCGATGGTTTTGACAGCTATGACAGCTCAGTTCGGACATATCGCAGTAGCTGTCACCACGCTGGGGGGGCAGTTGGAAGCCATCTCGTGGATGACATCAGACGGATTTTGCACCGCGTTAGGCAGTTTTACGGGACAAAACTATGGCGCCGGACTTTGGAAACGGATTCGCCAAGGTTACTACATCTCCCTGTTTGTCGCAGGAACCATCGGTTTAGTGGCCGGACTCCTCTTTCTCTTTCAGGGGAAATTCATCTTCCAATTCTTCTTATCTGAGCAGGAATCCATCGCATTAGGAGCTCTTTTCCTTTATATTGAAGGATATTCTCAGTTCTTTATGGTAGCAGAAAGAGTTTCAGCCGGCGGATTCAACGGACTCGGGAAAACCCACATTCCTGCTGTCATTGGAATAGCGTTCAATGCCTTACGTATTCCGACGGCATGGCTTTTTGTATATACCTTAGGCATGGGAGTAACCGGCATCTGGTGGGCTATCTCACTCTCCAGCATTCTGAAAGGAGTCCTTCTTTCTGTCTGGTATATGCTGCTTCTGCACTCCAATCAGAGGATTAAATAACTTTCTATCAACAGAAAAGGGCTCTTATATCGCTGTATTAACAAATCTTTTCCGGAATTATACCCTATCTTTCAATAAAAGCGATTAATTTTGTCAAGAAGTATATCCAGTAACAATCTATACGATAATGACAAAGTTAAGTGTAAATATAAATAAGATCGCTACCCTGCGAAATGCACGTGGAGGGAACAACCCGGACGTCACTCAGGTAGCTCTTGACTGCATTGAATTCGGAGCAAATGGTATTACTGTACATCCTCGTCCTGACCAGAGGCACATACGCTACAGTGATGTGAGGGAAATTAAAGCTGCTATAACAAAAGAGCTGAACATTGAAGGATACCCTTCTGCGGAATTCATGGATCTGGTCCTTGAGGTTTGTCCGGCACAGGTTACCCTTGTACCCGACGCACCGGATGCGATTACCTCAAACGCTGGATGGGATACCAAAAAGCATAACCTGTTTCTTACAGATGTGATTCACGATTTAAGAGAAGCGGGCATTCGTGCTTCAGTTTTTGTTGATGCCAATCCGATAATGGTTGAATATGCTGTCAAAGCCGGCACAGATCGTGTGGAGCTTTACACCGAGCCCTATGCACGTTTGTTTGCGGAAGACCGGGAGAAGGCAATCAATCCTTTTCTTATCGCGGCTATGACTGCCAAACAGATGGGTATAGGTCTAAACGCCGGTCATGATCTGAGTCTCGAAAATTTGAATTATATCTATCAGAATATCCCTTGGTTAGATGAAGTTTCCATCGGTCATGCCCTGATCTGTGACTCCATCTATCTGGGTCTGCAAGAGACAATCAAGAAATACCAGTTTGCTATTAACAATATTGTAACTATTTAAAAGTCTAGTATCATATGAGTTTACTACTTTCTATTCAGCAAGGACTTGCTGAAGGATCACAACAATTAAGCGATACAATGAGTGCGATGCCACAACTGACGGGTGATGCTTCTGTCGCTGAGATGAATTATTTTTCTTTGGCACTCAAAGGAGGTTTTATCATGATTCCATTGGCATTGATGGGATTTGTAGCCATTTATATCTGGATCGAACGAATGGTTGCCATCCGCGAGGCAAGCAAGATGGACAAATCATTCATGAACAGAATCCGTGACTATATCCATGACGGTAAAATTGAATCAGCCGTCAATCTCTGCAAAAGCAGTAATAACCCCTCTGCGCGAATGATTGAAAAAGGTATCTCCCGCATCGGTCGGCCAATGAATGATGTACTGATTGCAATCGAGAACGTTGGAAATCTGGAAACCACCAAACTGGAAAGAGGCTTTGCTTTGTTGGCCACCATTGCCGGAGGAGCTCCTATGCTTGGATTCCTGGGTACGGTAACCGGTATGGTACGCGCTTTCTATGATATGTCAAATGCAGGCAGCAACGTCGATATCGCCTTGCTTTCTTCCGGTATCTATGAAGCATTGGTAACGACTGTTGCCGGACTGATCGTTGGTATCGCCGCCTATTTCGCCTACAACTATCTTGTATTGAGAGTAGATCAAGTTGTTCACAACATGGAGTCCAGTACCATGGATTTCATGGATATGTTAAACGAACCGGCAGAATAAATCAAGCAACGAGATGGCTATAAAAAGAAGGAACAAAATTAACCCGAATTTCAGCATGTCGTCCATGACGGACATCATTTTCTTGCTGCTGATATTCTTTATGATCACATCCACGGTGGTCAACCCCAACGCAATTAAGATTCTGCTTCCGCAAGGTAAGAGCCAGACGAATGCCAAACCCCTGACACGTCTGACGATCGATGCGGATCTCAACTATTACGTCGCGTTTGAGAAACAAAAAGAGCGAAAAGTCAGCTTTGATGAGATTGCTCCTTTTCTGAAGGAGCGCGCCAATAAAGAACCGGATATGTATGTCGCCCTCTACGCAGATGAGAGTGTCGCATACAAAGAGGTTGTAAAATTGCTGAACATCGCCGTGGAAAATAATTTTAAAATGGTCATCGCAACCCGCCCCAAGCAATAATACAGAGAGACGTGAAAAGAACTAAAAGTGAAATTATAGGCTTGATTGGAAGTACCGTCATTCATCTGATTGTATTGTTTTTAATGCTCTTCTATGGCTTTTCGCATATAGTTCCTTCCGAAGAAGAAGGTATCGAAGTTATGTTTGGTGTTGTAGCGGACGCAGGTGGTTCAGATGAAACACTTTACGACAAAGAGCTATCGCCAAAAATACCGGAAACCACCCCTACCCCTCCTGCCAAACCCATCCAAGCGGAAGAAAAACTATTGACGCAGGAAGAAGAATCGGTCAATCTGGCTGCAGAGAAAAAGGAAAAGGAGAAAAAGGAGGAATTGAGAAAGCAGGAAGAGCTTGCACGAAAAGAAAAAGCAGCCAAAGAGGCGGCTATCGCGGAAGAAAAGCGAAAGGCGGAGGAGATAAAAAAGAAGATGTCAGGCGCTTTCAAAGCAGGAACTGCAAACAAGAATAATGGAAAAACTGATGGTTCCGGTACGCAAGGTAGTGTGTTTGGCAATTCAGACAAAGGAGCGACCGAAGGAGTTGGTGGTTGGGGCAGTTTCGCACTCGACGGACGATCTCTGACGGGCGAAGGATTACCTCGTCCCTCCTATCAGGTACAGGAAGAAGGCAAGATCGTAGTCAGCATCATTGTTTCTCCCAATGGCTCGGTGGTAAGCGCATCTATCGGAAAAGGCACTAACTTGGACAATGCTCAGATGAGAGCATCCGCGCTAAAAGCAGCAAAGAGCGCGAAGTTTAACAGCATATCGGGTACCAATAATCAATCAGGAACTATTACTTATATATTCAATCTAAAATAACAGCGTATGAAAAAGATATATTTATTTCTGGCAAATGGTTTTGAAGAGATTGAAGCTATTACAATCATCGACGTATTAAGACGCGCCAATATTTTGGCCGTCACCTGCTCCATAACATCCGAGAAAGAGGTAGTTGGTGCTCATGGAATCACTATTATTGCCGATTTATTGTTCAATGAATCGAACTTCGAAGACGCGGATATGCTGGTACTTCCGGGCGGTATGCCGGGAACAAGCAATCTGAATGATTATATTCCTTTGATCGAGTTATTAAAGAAACATGCGGGAAAGAAAAAAGCACTTGCCGCTATCTGTGCCGCCCCGTTAGTTCTGGGAGGACTGGGTATTCTTCACGGGAAAAAGGCGACCTGCTATGCCGGTTACGAAGATCTTCTTACGGGCGCTATACTTTCTGATCAACCCGTCGAACAAAGTGGCAATATCATCACAGCCAATGGTCCGGCAGCTGCCATCCAGTTTGCGTTGAAGATTGTCGCATTTTTCAGAGGAGAATCAATCGCCACTGAGGTTTCTGATGGCATTTATAAAACATTCAGCCACCAATAATAACAGTCTGTGTACAAACGCAACAAAATTTCAAAAGATGGCAGAATCTCCCGAAGAAATCAAGTTTAACATCCCTGAGCCTGCATTGCGCAGACTACCATGGTATCTTGCCTATATCAAGATGCTTCAGAAGAATGGCGAAGAATTTGTTTCTTCCACTCAAATTGCAAAGAAAATCAATGTGGATGCTTCGCAGGTTGCAAAAGACCTCTCTTTTGTGGCCATATCCGGTAAGACCAGAGTGGGTTATGAGGTTAAATCGCTCATCGAAGTGTTAGAATCTTTCTTAGGATTCAATCTGACGCACAAAGCGGTATTGTTTGGTGTCGGTAGTCTGGGCGCCGCACTGTTGCAGGACTCCGGTCTGAATCAGTACGGATTAAAAATTTCAGCCGGATACGACGTCAACAAAGATATTATTGGAAAAGAGGTCAATGGTATTCCGGTGTATGACATCAAGGACTTTGCTGCACATCAAAAAAGTAATCCCGTACAGATCGCGGTCATGACCGTTCCGGCTGAAAAGGCGCAGGAAGTCGCTGAGATGGTTATTGGCGAACAGATCAAAGCGATTTGGAACTTTACACCTTTCCGAATTCACGTACCAAAGGATGTTGTGATTCAAAACACCTCGCTCTATGCCCATCTGGCAGTAATGTTTAATCGTCTGAATGAATTGTAAATGAAAATTATCGCTGTAGGCTGGAATTATCCCGATCACAATAAAGAGCTGGATTATTCGTTAATGCCTAAGGAACCTGTTGTGTTTATGAAGCCTGATTCCGCGTTACTGAAAGATGGTAAACCCTTCTTTATTCCGGAGTTTTCGAACGAGATTGAATACGAAGCCGAGATTGTCATACGGATCTGCAAATTAGGTAAAAGTATTCCTGAAAAATTCGCTCACCGCTATTATGATGCGGTAACTGTCGGAATAGACTTTACAGCCCGCGACATGCAGCGCACATTTCGTCAACAGGGAAATCCGTGGGAACTGTGTAAAGGATTTGACTCTTCCGCTGCGATTGGCGAGTTTATTCCGGTGGAAGAAATCCCGGACATACAGAGTATCCCATTTCGTTTGGAGTTGAACGGAAAAGAGGTTCAGACCGGTAATACAAAAGAGATGATATTCAATGTGGATCATATCATCAGCTATGTAAGCACGTTTTGCACCTTGAAGATCGGAGATCTGATCTTTACCGGAACACCTCCTGGAGTTGGCAAAGTGGCTATTGAAGACAAATTGGAAGGATTCATCAATGAGCGGAAGGTACTTGGTTTTTATATCAGATAGAATGAATGGACTAAAACTTTTTTTGTTGGGAATGCTGATCAGCTTGACCGCTGTATCTGTTCAAGCTGCGCCCTATTCATTTGCAACATCATCCAGACTTTCCACCGGCAACTGGGTCAAGATCCGTATTCCTTCTACCGGAATTTACAAACTTACCTATAGTGATCTGGTAAACATGGGTATCCAAAAACCCGAAAAAGCGAAGATTTACGGATATGGAGGTCAGGTACTTGACATGCATTTTGCAAAGACAAAAGAAGACGATCTTCCGCAAGTAGCCATCTGGCGTGAAATGGGAACAGACGGTATTTTTGGTTCGGGCGATTATATTCTCTTTTATGGCAGAGGACCGGTATCCTGGTCGTATGATGCATCGATTAAGGAGTATGTCCAGACCAACAATCCCTACTCCACCTATGGCTATTATTTTGTATCCGACAATGACGAAGAAGTAGTCACAATGGCCACTCGGGCCTCTTCCACAAAGGCATCGGCGGTAACCGTGACCAGTTATGATTATTATGACGTGCACGAAAAAGAGCTCTATAATTTCCTCTTGTCCGGATCTGAGTTTTACGGCGAACCATTTTACAGTTCGACACCTCAATCTTTTTCATTCAACATTCCGGGAATCACACCAGAAGAAGGCGTGCTGACCGTTGATCTGGTTGCAAAGGTTGATCCAAGTTATAAAGCGTCGTTTTCCGCACAGATAGGCTCCAACGAGATGTTTAAAACCAACATGCCAACTTCCAGTCCGTCAGACTCCTATACGAAGGCACGCAGCGGAAAGACAACCGTGCAATGGAGCGGTAGCAAATCGGAAAACACGACTGTTTCAATCACATATAACCGTACCGGATCAGAGACGGCACGACTCAACTATATCCGTCTGAACTGCAAAGCAACGCTTGGCTTATACGGCGCCTATACCTTCTTCCGAAATGCGAAAACCGTAAACAGCAACACGACCTATCGGTTTGCCGGTACCTCTTCCAAAAATATCATTTGGGACGTAACCTCTCCGGTCAATGTACTGCAACAGGAAACCGTTTCATCGGGTAACGATCTATCTTTCACCACGCAGCAATCATCGATCAGAGAATATGTGATCCTGAATCCATCTTCGACATTCGACAAACCAACCGTACTGGGAAAAGTAAAAAACCAGAATCTTCACGCACTGGATACCGCTCAGTTTATTATTATTACCCAACCCAGTCTGAGGTCACAAGCTGAAGTGCTGGCTAACATTCACCGTTTGCGCGATAATCTCACGGTCGCTGTGGTCGAACCGGAAGAGATCTACAATGAATTTTCATCCGGCACACCCGATGCCACTGCCTATCGCTGGTTTATGAAGATGATGCAGGAAACCAATCGTGGAGGCGACTATTTGCTCCTTTTTGGCGATGGCACCTACGACAACCGTCTGCTGACTGCCGCCAACAAAGACAAGACACCTTTTAGTTTTATCCTGACCTATCAGTCACCTAGTTCGATATCAGCCTATACATCGTATGTCTCTGATGACTATTTCGGATTTCTGGATGACAGTGAAGGTTCGTCAATAGGGAGCAATGTACTGGATGTGGGCATCGGACGAATTCCTGTTTCGACTCTCGAAGATGCCCGTGCCAATGTGGCAAAGATTCTTACCTATATGAATAATAAGAACCCGGGGACCTGGAAAAATAACATCGTTTTCTTTGCAGACGATGAAGACAACAACTTGCACATGAGTCAATCAGACGAACTCGCAGAAAGAGTGTTGTCCAAGAATCCCGAGTTCATCGTCAATAAAATTCACATTGATGCGTACAAGCAGGTAACCTCAGCCACCGGTTCATCGTATCCCGATGCCAAAAGCAAGCTGATGAACCTGATTGACAACGGACAGCTGATCGTCAACTACACGGGACATGGCAATACGGTTTGTCTGACCGGCGAAGATATGCTGAATGTAACGGATATCACTAATTTTCACACCGACAAACTGGCTTTGTGGGTCACAGCAACCTGCGACTTCACCCGATTTGATGATGTGGAGATATCGGCGGGAGAAATGCTTCTGCTGAGCAAGAAATCGGGAGCTATCGCCAGTTTCTCAACCACCCGTATCGTCAACTCACTGCCCAATTTCCAACTCAACAAGATACTCCTTGACAATCTTTTCTTGAAGAATAACGGGAAGAGGCTTCGTCTGGGTGACATTATGAAGAATACAAAAATCGCGTTAGGTGGAGGGGACAACAAACTGAATTTTGCTCTTTTTGGCGACCCGGTGCTCTATCTATCCTATCCTGAATACCGTATAGAAGTAAATACTTTCAAAGGGAAAGAGGTCGAGACAACACTTTCAAATGATACCGTCAGCGCGATGGAAACAATTACTGTGACCGGTAGGATCATTGCACCCGGCGACACACTTGCCAAATCGTTCAACGGCACACTCATGCCGACAATCTTCGATTTTCGCGAGAAGATGGCAACCTTGAATAACGACAAGACAGCCGATAGTCCCCTGACTTTCTACGACCGTACAAAGGTGTTGTATTCGGGCAACTGTAAGGTAAAAAACGGACTTTTCTCCTTTTCTTTCATGGTTCCCAAAGACAACAGCTATTCCTATGAAAGTGGCTTGATGAACCTATACGCCTTTGACGAGAGCCATACCAATGAAGCGCAGGGATATTATGATCAGTTTGTCGTAGGTGGCACCTCATCGAACGCACCGTTAGACACAACAGGTCCGGCAATCGCTGTGTTCCTCAACAGTACTAATTTCAAAGATGGGGACAAAGTCAACGAAGCACCTCTGCTCATTGCCTATGCAGATGACAGCAGTGGCATCAACCGTTCCGGTTCTGGTATTGGTCATGACATTACCCTGGTCATCGATGGTAACACCTCTGAACCAATCAATCTAAACCCCTATTTTGAAAATACGGGAATTGGCAATCAAGGCGTTTTACGCTATCAGTTGGAAGCACTTCCGGCCGGCAAACATACGTTGTATTTCAAAATCTGGGATATTCAAAACAACTCCTCTTCCATCAAAATCAACTTTGAAGTGGTAGAAGACTTGCAGCCGGAGATTTTCAATGCCTATACGATTTATGACAAGGTTGCGGACAAGAACATATTCTATGTAGAGCATGACCGCTCTACGGTGGGTATGGATATACGCATTGAAGTGCTCGACTATACCGGACATGAAGTGTGGTCAATGAAAGAAAATAGTTTTTCATCCGAAAGCATCTATACCTATTCATGGAATCGCACCTCTCATCAGGGGAACAAACTTCCGGCAGGTATCTATCTCTATCGCGTCTATGTACGTTCCAACGGATCAAAAGAAGCCGTCAAATCTGAAAAATTAATCATAAACAAACAATAAAAGAGTCGTCAGACTGTTTAAGTAAAAACTGAATGAGAAGAACAATCCAAACTTACATGTGCACAATGAAGAAAACGTATTTAATAATCTTGCTCTCCATCGTTTTGTGTGTCGGCACCTCCAAAGCTGATGACCAGCTGATCTTTAACCCCATTCAAACCGCAGTGCCTTCACTTGCTATCTCTCCTGAATCGCGTGGAGCAGGTATGGGAGACATCGGTGCGGCAACTACTCCGGATGTAAACTCACAACATTGGAATCCTTCCAAATATGCCTTTTTGGAAAGTAAAGCCGGTGTTGGTTTGTCGTATACCCCTTGGTTGCGCAAATTGGTCAATGACATCGCCCTGATGTATCTTACCGGATACTACAAGATCGGAGATTTACAAACGATGAGTGCTTCACTCCGTTACTTCTCACTCGGAGAGGTAACCATCCGTGAATCAAGTGACGCGACAGGATATACCATCAATCCGTATGAAATGGCCTTGGACCTTGCCTATTCACGCAAACTGTCGGATAAATTCTCCGCCGCCGTTGCTCTGCGTTTCATCTATTCAGACATGACCTATGGAGGAGATAATGAAATTACTCCGGGATCAGCCTTTGCTGCTGATATCGCAATGTACTACAACAATTATGTATTCGTAGGAAATTCGGAATGTCTATGGTCATGGGGAGCCAACATCTCCAATATCGGTTCGAAGATATCGTATGATCAGGGAAACAACAGTTCGTTCATTCCGACCAATCTCCGTCTGGGAACCTCCCTGCTCTACCCGATTGACGAATATAACCGTATCGCATTCAGCGCCGATGTCAACAAACTGCTGGTACCTACTCCTCCTATCGGAAGCTACACAGTGGATGATGATGGCAACGCAACCATTACCGACGACGCTGCTTGGGAAGATTATAAAAACATGTCTCCTATCTCCGGTATTTTCAAGTCTTTCAATGACGCACCCGGTGGCTTTAGCGAAGAGCTGAAAGAGATTAACTGGTCCATTGGTGCTGAATATATCTACGACCAGCGTTTCTTCCTTCGTGGAGGATACTATCACGAAAGCGCGATCAAAGGAAACAGAAAATACTATACGTTTGGTGCCGGTTTCAAGATGAACATCTTCCAGTTGGATGCTGCCTACATGATTGCAGCAGCACAACAAAGTCCGCTGGACCAGACACTTCGTTTCTCTCTTTCCTTTGACATGGAAGGTCTGAAAACAATCATGAGACGATAACAGATGAAGATACGGACAGGTTTAGGATTTGACGTCCACAAACTGGTAGAAGGCCGGGAGTTATGGTTGGGAGGTATCCGTATTGACCATACCCTCGGACTGCTGGGTCACTCTGACGCCGATGTGTTGCTTCATGCTATCTGCGACGCATTGCTCGGTGCAGCCAACCTGCGCGACATAGGGTTTCATTTCCCCGACACTGCCGGCGAATATCACAACATCGACAGCAAGATCTTACTGAAACGTACCCGCGATCTTCTTCTGTCCAAAGGATATTCCATCAGCAACATTGATTCAACGATATGCGCCGAACGGCCGAAAATAAATCCGCATATCCCGGCCATGCAGCAGACAATCGCCTCGGTGCTGGAAATCGATCAGGACGATGTTTCGATCAAAGCAACCACCACCGAGCGTCTCGGTTTCACGGGCAGAGAAGAGGGCATATCAGCCTACGCTGTCGTATTAATCACCAAAGAATAAAAGTCTATGAAACGGCTCAATTTTCTTCAAAGGAGCTTCTTGCTCCTTTTTTTGTCTCTCTCCTCTATCGTTCAGGGACAAGTTACCTCCAAGACAGCACTTCGCTCGTACATTGCAAACAGCGACAGTAGTTTCAGATGGGAACTTCGCGATAGTATCCTGCTCGATCATGTCGTTGCCTATCAATTAAAACTCACCTCACAGACCTGGAGAAAAACACCCTGGATTCATGAACTGACCCTATTCATTCCTTCGAATCTGAGTCACAAGGAAGCCTTGCTCTTTGTCACCGGAGGTTCTATTCAGGATGATTCGGTTCGTTTCGTAAAGAAAGATAACTATGTGGACTATTTATCGGAAATAGCCTTCAAAAATCAAGCGGTGACCGCTGTACTGCGTCAGGTGCCACGTCAACCATTGTATAACAATCTGGATGAAGACGCATTAATCTCGTTTACATTTCATCAGTTTCAGAATGACAAAGACTATACCTGGCCCCTGTTGTTGCCCATGACAAAAAGTGCTGTTCGCGCCATGGATGCCATACAACAATTTGTAAGTTCGCACACAGATGGGAAAGTAAATGGGTTTGTTGTTTCCGGTGCTTCCAAAAGAGGATGGACCACCTGGCTTACAGCAGCCTCAGGCGACAAACGGGTCAAAGCCATTGCCCCCATGGTGATAGACATTCTCAATATGCCGGTGAGTGTGCGCTACCAGCAAGAGATGTTTGGTGGTTACAGTATCCAGATTCAGGATTACGTCCATCTCGGACTGACCGAAACAGCCAAGCGTCCGGATGGAAAAGAGCTATTGGATATGGTGGACCCCTACTCCTATCGCAACCAACTGAGAATGCCCAAGATGCTCATTCTGGCAACC
>JAQUZH010000153.1 GCA_028691445.1 Bacteroidales bacterium
CTGAAATTATGCAACAACCGCTCCGGATCTAATTGATAGAGGTAATGCGTGTTGAGTGTTTCTCGCTGTTTGATCCAGGAATCAAGAAGCGTGACCTGATTATTTGCGAATGCAATCGGTCTGTTTCCATTTTTTACAAATTGATTTCCGGCATGACAAGGTAGATTGCAGCAGACTGTTGCAAGCATGAAAGTGGACACTATACAATCCTTGAATGAGGAGATTTTCATTTTAAATACCGTCAATGTTAGTACTATATTTCGATGCATATCGATCGTTTTGGCTCATCTTTTTGTGTTTCCAACGGCCATTATTCAACGAACGAATCCTAAGAACTTGAATCATTTATGTAAAGACGATCGTTCACTACACAAATGAAGTGGCAAAAGTATCAAAACTTTTGAATTTGAAGTAGATATTCTCTGTTTTATTAGGCACACGCAAATAAAAAAGGACATCTCATAACAAGATGCCCTTTCTACTATTAATCGTAGGAAACTTAATCCTCAATCAGAGTGATGTCATATTCCAAACCTGTTGTCTTATCAATCGGTTTGGGAAGTCCCATGGCAGCAATTTCGGCTTTAAAGGCATCCACACGGGCTTGTGTCAACAGATAGGTTTGAGAAGAATAATCGCCCACATAGAATGTCCCAACTTTGAAGAATCCCCATTTATCGAAGAAATCGGTGAGATCTGTATGGCTAACAATGCAAGCCTGCTTCACAAAGTTCAACTGATAATCGGAAATGTTATACGTTCCGGTCTTCCAACTTGGTTCGACGGTTTCCAAGTTACGTAATGCCTCAAACAGATCAGGGTAGAAGTTGGGATTGCCGCCTTTTCGGCTAAAGAAAAGATGCAACTGCCAGAAAGGAACCAGACGTTTGAAGACATCTTCGCTCTGCAAATAAGAGATTCCGCCATTGATAATCTCTGTTCGGGCACCGGCATAGGTACCTTTCAAACGACTTTCATTTCCAAAAGAGGTCGTGCAATACAAAGACATCACATTGTTGCTGACTTCTCCTAAGCCTGTCCAATTGAAATAGGGACGCAACTGATGTACATGGCCGGCCTCATGACTGAACCCCCAACAAGGATCCCCATTGGTAACTACATCCGGATCTGCCACCCACATTGCATCCTCTTTATATGCCACACCATCTCCATCCCTGAACATATAGTAGGCATAATTTACGCGGGCAAGGATACGGTTGTCGGGCACTTTGTGGTATTTCTCCAATCCTATGATCCGATGCTGCCGAGTCACCAATGAATCGTAATTACTGATTAACTCGACTCCTCTTCCATAGGTATACTGTTTAAATGCAGAGACAGGATACATCACCTGAATATTTCTTCCTCTACAATCTAATATAGGTGCAATGGCATTGTCTACCAATCGGTTAAAATCAGCATCATTGTGTTTAGTAATATCAAAATAGCCATTCACAGCAGCACGAGGGAAGTGAATTTTCACCACATTCTCTTTATCCGGATCTTCTGAATAATAATAGATGTAGCCCAGTCCATCCCACGAAGTATTGTTTATCACATTTACACCATTAAACAGGGGGAAAGATTTGAGCTCCATTCCCCAACTATCCGGATTGGATAATCGTGGAATTCTCAGACTCAGCTGCTTGCCGGGCGCCAGATTTTCTACCACAACGACATGTTTCCCTTTGGGAAGAAAAATACCGGTTATATTTTCATACTTACTGTATCCATCTCCAATGTGAAGTTCTGTACCAAGTGTGACAGGGTTCTTATAGGCTCTATAGTCAGCTACACGATAATCAAGAGAATAATCGCCGGAAAGAATTTCTGTCGCCAAACCTCTTACAAACAAGTTGGATATCGTATCCACTTGCTCTTGTGTGACTCCGGATTTTAATGTTGTCATTAATTTGTCGGCAAAAATGGAATAAGCAGGATCTGCTGCTGAAGTCGCTTTATAAAACTCCATCTCCGCACAGCTTGCAAAACCAACTCCGTCGCCTGCACCAGAGTTAACAACAAGCCGGATACTGACCGGATTGATCAAAGGATTGGTGAAGCTAACTCGGCTTGCGCTATTGACACCTCCAAAGTTAAAGGTATCATACGTTGCATAATTCACATCACCCTTTAACTTATACTGCACCACGACTTCTTTGAAAAGTCCATTATTGCCTTGCTGGCGTGGATGATAGACCAGATAGTCTATCTGATCGACATTGGAGAAGTTGTATGTCAGCGTTATCGGGAAATATCCTGGGTCTGTATTGGTCCAGTTAGAGTGATACATTGTCGAATAGTCTCCGTCATAAGACAAGGAAATATCTCCTCCGGATTGATAAGAAGAAGCAGTAGCTCCGCTCACTTTTACTTTTTGGTCACCCTTGATATACTCTGCTGAGTTATCACGGCTCTGGGTTACCTTTATCGTTTTAGAAACGCTCTTTGCTGCATTCTGCACTACGACATCAGCACTTCGTTCCGTGCTGTTCATATTCATGGAAACACGGAAATGGAGCGTATTGGAATTGGGTTCATCCAAACGTGAGATTTGCTTGATCCAACTTTCAGATGTAGTCACCGTGTAATCCACATTACTCATCACATCCATGCTGATAACGGTGTCTTTATAGTTTGGCGCCAGAGTCTTTACTGAAGTGAGAATGTGTGATGCCTTTACCGTCGGAAGTTGCTTCTGGGCAAAGGTTGAACTAAACAAAATCAGGAAGAGGCCAAAAACACTTAGTCTTTGCGTACAACTTATTTTTTTCATATGTAAATAGTCTATATAGTATTATTAGGGGGCTGTTATTTAGAGAATTATCTTCTCTCCATTAATCAGATAAACACCTGGTTGGAGATTGTACTCATAGGATCCGGATTCCAAATATCCGGAACGTACCGGCTGACCGAGGATATTTGTAATGGTCACCGTCATCGGTTCGGTGACATTAACGATCAGTACGCCGTTTTGCACATACCAGCTAAAGGAGTTCAGCGCCTCTTCTGGTGTGGAGAGCGGACCGGGAGCCACACTGAATAACTTGCTTGTTATTACCGGCAGGCTGTCAAAACGAGCTGATTTGATCTCTACAAAAATAGCGCTCTGAGGTTTCAGGAACTGATATTTGCCACTTGCTCCCATCACTTTGTAATCTGTTCCCAGAGTGAGCGTCGTACCTGCGGCATTTCTAAGAGAATATTTCGGAGATACATTGTATCCGTCTGCAGTCTTAGCTTCCTTCGTCAGATCCAGCACGTCATCTGTCGTGATACCGTTACCAACAAGGAAAGAGTCTTGCGGAGTATAGCTATAGTATGCCACTCTGGTCTGATAATAGAGCGAGGAGTAGCGAAGGGCATTGTCGGCACAGTAGAAAGCTCTTGGTGCAACAGGAGGAAGTGCGATACTGTCAAGCAAATTGTTTTCACAACTGATCGTTTCAATCAGACTGTCCGTCTTGACATTCAGATAGGTCAGACTGTTGTTGCCACAGAAAATGTCAGTCAAATACTGAGTATTTTCTGTGCTGATCGCAGTGAGTTTGTTGTTGTAGCAGAGCAGACTGGTCAGTTTGGTGTTTTTCGACAAGTCCAGCGTTTCGATCTGATTATCCTGGCACCACAATGTTTCAAGTCTTAGGTTGTACTTAGTTACCAAAGTGTTCAGTTGGTTATAAGAGCAGATCAGTGTAGTCAGAGCCGTGTTACGGTTTATCGACAGTGCGGTCAACTGGTTGTCGTAGCAGATCAACTCTTTCAGGCCCGTGTTAAGCGTAAGGGTAAGAGCGGTCAAGCGATTCTCCGAACAACGCAGTTTTACCAACTGCCTGTTAGCACTTACATTCAGTTCGGCAAGTTCGTTGCGGTGACAGATGAGGGTTTTTAAAAAGGTAGCTTTGGATACATCCAGTGCGGAAAGAGCATTATTGGAACAATCCAACACAGTGATGCCTGTTCCGGTAATCGTGATTGAGTCGTCTTTTGCCTCTCCGGTGATAAACTCTCCGGTAGAAGAATAGATGACAGGAGTGCCATCACCCCAATTCACAGAAATGGAAATACCATTGTTTACCGCAATTGTGATGGGTTCGCCAACGGCTTTGGCTGTAACCAGAGTGATCGTCTGGTCCTGACCAAACGATACCGAATTAAAGCAAAACAGCGCGATTGTCAACGCAGAAATGATTGATGTAATTTTTTTCACAGCAAAATCGGTTTTAGTTATAAAAAGTATTGAGTGCAAATATAATGAATCTTCGAATAAGAGTATCTTTTTTATCCTCTTTTCTATCAAAGAAAGCATCTTTTATCGCAACCAACACACTCAATTCTTAGTAAATTAGTCTCAGAACAAACCTCTCAATCGTATTTATTTGACCGGCGAGATTTTTACAAACGATACTCCATGATAAGGAATCTCCACTTCAAACTTATCAGTAAAACCTCCGAGGTCTTTCTGGCGCCACAGATCCCGTACAATTTGTTCGCCACTAATGCCCAGATCCGCCCAAGTTACACTGACAACACTTGTGTTTTGCTCCGATACACCACCCCATACAAAATACTCCCAAGGCTGTTTGTTCACACCAATATAAAACATCCCCACTGCCAAAGAGCCATCTTCAAGTTCCTTGACCCATACTTCATGAGTCGTGTTTTTGCTGATTCGTCGGGCCGGTTTACCAAGTATATCCTGATTCACCTCAATTACTTCATCATTGGTCAGCAAGTTGAGCGTAAACGGATCCAACTGACTCATATCACACCCTATCAACAACGGAGCTGAGAGTATACTCCACAACGAAATATGCGTATATTGTTCGTCGGCGGTCAGTTTTGTGTCATGCAAACTGGAGCTCCAGCCTACTTTTCCAACAATCAGCATATCGGGATCATTCCAGTTGCCCGGTTTTGTATAAGCAGCACATTTATTTTGTGAAAAGCCTATGGAATACAGACTCTGCCAGGTATCGGTAATATCACCCGTGGTTCTCCATAATTGTCCGACTTCTGCTCCCCATTCCCATACATTAGCCATTCCATATTGACAAAGGCTATGCACAATATCTCTGTTTTGTTTCTTCAAAGCATCTCTCATGATGATATATGGTTTCTTGTGCTCGGCAAGAGATGGATTAGAAGGGACTTCTTTTCCATACGAACACCAGTCATACTTCAGGTAATCAATACCCCATTTTGCATACGTCGCGGCATCCTGCTCTTCATGATTTAAGCTACCTAGATAGCCGCCACAGGTCAGGGTTCCCGGCGAACTGTAAATACCTAGTTTCAAACCTCTTGCATGCACATAATCCGAAAGATTCTTCATATTCGGAAACTTCTCATTGGTAACAATCTCTCCGTTTAATGCACGTGTCGGTGCTTCCCATCCATCATCAATATTGATATATGCCCAACCGTGATTTATGAGTCCGCTTGAGATCAACGCATCTACCGATGATTCTATTTTATCTGCACTGACCGAAAGGCCCCAACAGTTCCAGCTGTTCCACCCCATCGGAGGAGTGAGAGAAAGTTTGCCTTCACCTATTACTATACGCAGATTGCGAGTTGTCGTACCTTTCGCATTTGTTGCGGAAAGAGTCACATCGTATTCGCCTGCATTGGCGACTTTGCCCGAAATAATACCAGTGATTGAATCCAACGTTAATCCCTGAGGAAGCGATTGGGCAGCAAACGTAACCGGACTCACTCCTGTTGCCGGGATTCTGAAAAGGAAAGGTTTATTGGGACTGTTGCCTATGATTTTTGGTCCATTGATGCGAGGTGTCTCAGCAGGTTCAGGTGTTAAAAGAAATTTTTCCGGCACCGTAGAAGAGAGATCTACAAATGAAGGATTCGCATCACCTATATATTCAATTTTCGCATCACACCAATCCGCATGATCAGAATCAATGCCATCGTTTCCATCTGTTACCAAAAAAGCCACTTCATCTATTCCACTAAGAGATACATCGACAGGTTTGGCTTTGTCGCCTCCTTTCATCAAACCACTTTCCCAAATCACTCTCTTATCTCCAACCACATAAAATTGAATGGTACCTTTTGTTCCAGTTTCATCATCAACACCCACTTGCGCCTTGAAGCTTACTCCTTTCTTATCCAGTTTAAGCATGAACCGATTGATTGCATGTGTTCCAATACCGCGGGTAAATTTACTTCCACCAACACTCAAGGTATTCCCATCAATACTCTTTTTTGATCTTGTAGCAGACCATCCCGATTCTATTTTTGTCATATTCAGATCATCAATCCACTGAGTGGATATGGCTGAATTATCACGGTTCTGCGCGATCAGAATCGTCTTTGATACTGAATTGTTTTGGTTAGCCAACGTAATGGTGGCAATCCGTGAATAATAAT
>JAQUZH010000008.1 GCA_028691445.1 Bacteroidales bacterium
TCTTTCCATCCTTTGAGAGATTCTTCAACAAGAATTTGAGAGGAGTAAGAAAAGGCGTTTTCTGCCAGCTCTCTCAACTCGTTTTCATCGTTGCAGATGCCACTGCCTTGTCCACCCAATGCATAGGCCGAACGGATCATGATAGGGAATCCGATTCTGTTTGCAGCCTCGATAGCATCATCCATGCTCTCCACTGCCTGACTGCGGGGAGTCTTGACATCGATTTCGTTCAGCTTTTTGACAAACAGGTCTCTGTCTTCCGTATTCATGATTGCCTCTACAGAAGTACCCAATACCTTTACATTGTATTTGGCAAGAATGCCGGAATTGTAAAGTTCGGTACCGCAGTTGAGCGCGGTCTGTCCTCCGAATGCGAGTAAGATGCCATCCGGTTTCTCTTTTTCAATCACCTTTTCTACAAAATAGGTATTGATAGGAAGAAAATAGACGGTGTCTGCAATACCTTCTGAGGTTTGGATCGTTGCAATGTTGGGATTGATAAGAACCGTGTTGATATTCTCCTCTTTCAGCGCTTTCAATGCCTGCGAACCTGAATAGTCGAATTCGCCGGCCTGGCCGATTTTTAGTGCCCCTGACCCAAGTACAAGGACTTTTCTTAATTTTTCTCTGTCTGACATTGTGTTGATTAGTCTTTATGTTTTGATTTGCTATACTATTACATTCTCTCTGGAACTTCAATTCCAAGAAGTTGCATGCCACTCTTGATTATCTTCGCGACATTCTTTGACAGAAGAATCCGGAAAGCACGAAGATCGCTGTTTTCTTCTTTCAAGATAGAAAAGTCGTGGTAGAACTGGTTGTATTCTTTGACCAGTTCGTAGATGTAGTTTGCTATTATTGCCGGACTGAAAGTATTACCGGCATCTTTCACTGTCTCTTTATATTCTGCGAGCATTTGAATGAGTCCGGTTTCTTTATTTGTGAGCTGAATGGTTGCCGGAACTTCAGAGGGAAGTACAATTCCTTGTGCCTCTGCTTTGCGAAGTATCGAACAGATTCGAGCGTGTGTATATTGGATAAATGGTCCGGTGTTACCATTGAAATCGATCGATTCTTTGGGGTTGAAGGTCATGTTCTTTTTGGGATCCACCTTCAGAATAAAGTATTTCAATGCTCCTAAACCAATCATTCGAACAATCTCTGAGGCTTCTTCCGAAGTACATTCGTCCAGTTTTCCCAGTTCTTCCGATGTTTCGCGTGCTGTGCTGATCATCTCTTCCATCAGATCATCGGCATCCACAACTGTTCCTTCTCTGGATTTCATCTTTCCTTCAGGGAGTTCAACCATACCGTAGGAGAAATGAACCAGATCTTTTCCCCATCCAAATCCAAGTTTGTCCAACAAGATAGAAAGCACCTGGAAGTGGTAGTTCTGTTCGTTGCCCACGACATATACCATCTTGTCGATTGGGTAGTCGTCATAACGCAGTTTGGCGGTTCCGATATCTTGTGTCATATAGACCGAGGTGCCATCGGCGCGAAGCAATAATTTTTGATCCAGTCCATTGGAGGTAAGGTCGGCCCAGACAGAACCATCTTCGTTTTGAACGAAAATGCCTTTTTCCAATCCTTCCATGACTTTAGACTTTCCTTCCAAATAGGTGCTCGATTCGTAATAAATCTTGTCAAAGCTGACTCCCATCAACTGGTATGTTTTTTCAAAGCCATCATAGACCCATCCGTTCATTTTTGTCCATAACGAACGAACTTCTGTATCGCCGGCTTCCCATTGACGTAACATCTCACGCGCTTCATTCATCAAGGACGACTGCGCTTCTGCTTCTTCTTTCGTGAGTCCTTTTTCTGACTGAAGTGCTGCGACCTCGGCTTTGAACTGTTTGTCAAAGAGTACATAATAATCTCCGATCAAATGATCTCCTTTTTTACCGGTTGATTGCGGAGTGGCGCCGTTGCCCCACTTCTGCCAGGCAAGCATCGACTTGCAGATATGAATACCACGGTCGTTGACAATATTTGTTTTGATTACTTGATTGCCATTGGCCTTCAGAATCTCTGAGATACTGTGTCCAAGCAGGTTGTTGCGCACATGTCCGAGGTGAAGAGGCTTGTTGGTATTGGGTGATGAATATTCAATCATGACAAGCGGTGACTCTTCGGACACTTCTGTTCGACCAAACTGTTCATTCAGATGTATTTCGTTCAATTCGTTGATCCACTCTTCATCAGTAACCACTAGATTAAGAAAACCTTTGATTGCAGAAAACGAAGGAATACAGGTGGAGTGACTCACTAAATAATTCCCAATTTCATTGGCTGTGGCTTCCGGAGCCTTTTTTGAAATCTTTAGAAATGGGAAGACAACGACTGTGTAGTGAGCAGTAAACTCTTTGTTTGTTTTCTGGAGCTGTATAGATGAGTCGGTTACCTCCTGACTATATAATTCTAGAATACTCTGGCGGACCAAGTTTTTAATTTTATGTTCAATCGTGGAACTCATTGTCGTATGTAATGTAAGTTAGGATTGCAAAGTTACGACTTTCTTTGAAATAAATTATTATAGCAGAATGAAATCGCAAGAAGAAGGAGTTGCAGATGTGAAAAACATAAAACATGCAAAGTGGATAGAAATTTGTGAGAATTAATCACTACTTTTGTCTTTTCAACAGGTAAACCTCTTAATCAGTACGAATATGCGTAGAATATCATTGGCAATTTGTTCCGCGATCTTCTTAGCGATTGCGTTGAACTCTTGTGGTGGTGGTGATGGAAACAATGAAACATCGTATGGACAAATCATAAACCATAAGTATTCTTATCTCTTGGGTGATGGAAGATATAAAGCCGCAGGGGCTGTATTGGATGATTCGCTGTATGTAGCCGGCGGTTATCTGAGTGGTTCATCGAATACACTCTCAGATAAGTTTTGTTCGATATCTTACAAATCGGGAATAAAAGACGGTGAGCGTACAATGAATAAGGCCAGAGCCGAGATGTCGGCTCTTGTTGCAAACGGTCAGGCCTATTTTGCCGGTGGAATGATTTTGTCTGATGGCTCATTGACTGAAACGGATGAAATCTCTATGATTACTTCTGCTAAAAGAAAATGGCTCCCCTCTGTCTTGCGACTGAGCACCAAACGTACGAACTTTGCCAGTGTGGCCTATAAGAACAGGCTTATCTATGCAGGTGGTGAAGCAAATGGTATTTATAAAAACGAACTGGATAATCTAGATGTTGTGAATTCGGAAAATTCGCAAGTGAGCCGAATGAAAACTTCCCGGTCGGGACTTGTGGCTGCACTGGTCAATGATCGAATCTATTTTGCGGGTGGCCGTAATTCAAATGGCGTGCTCGATGAGATTGAAGTCTATGATGTGAAAGAAAATCAATGGATTCTTATCGATAATGAAGAGGTGAGACTGAGTGAGGCTCGCGCCGAACTGGTTGCTCAAACGGCAAACGGATATGTGCTTTTTGCCGGAGGTAAGACGAACGCCGGTTATTCATCCAGAGTGGATATCTACAATATGAATACCGGCAAATGGACGGAAGCCGAACTTTCGGTGCCGCGCTCAGGAATTGCTGCGGCCGCTTCCGGTAATTGGATTTTCTTTGCCGGTGGTGTAACAGGAAATAATCAATATTCAAATGCGGTGGATATTTTTGATACCCGTAAAGGTAAATTTATCCAACTGGAAGAGAAAGAAAAACAGTTGGTGACCTCCAGAGGATATGCCACAGCCGCTGCCATTAAGAATAAGATCTATATAATAGGTGGATTAATGCCAAACGGGCCTTCGCAGGATATTGATATCTATGAATTGAATTAATATATAATGACTATAATCTGAATAAAAAATGTTGAGAATTGCTGTACAAGCCAAAGGACGATTGAATGAAGATACGATGAGTTTGCTGGCTGAAAGTGGAATCAAACTTTCTCCTTCTAAAAGAACATTGTTGGTACCTTCTACTTCTTTTCCACTTGAAATATTGTTTTTACGTGATGATGATATTCCACAGTCTGTTGCGAATGGAACAGCTGACGTGGGTATCGTGGGTGAAAATGAGTTTGTTGAGAAACGTCAAGGTTCAGAGATTGTAAAAAGATTGGGATTTGGCAAGTGTCGTTTGTCATTAGCTATTCCGAAAGATGAGGAGTATAATAACCTCAACTGGTTTGCTGGAAAGAAAATCGCGACTTCCTATCCTGAAATATTATCTGATTTTTTGAAAAAAAATGGTGTCAAGGCCGATATCCATGTAATTACCGGTTCGGTAGAGATTGCTCCGGGTATTGGATTGGCAGATGCTATCTTTGATATTGTAAGTACAGGAAGTTCGCTGGTAAGCAACCGCCTGAAAGAGGTGGAGGTAGTGATGAAGTCGGAAGCAATCATGATTGCTCATCCTTCTTTGCCGAAAGAAAAGAAAGAGATTCTTGCCGAACTGTTGTTCAGAGTTGATTCTGTGCTTTATGCGGATGGTAAGAAATACATCATGCTGAATGCTCCGAATGAGAAGCTGAATGAAATCGTTGATATCTTGCCGGGTGTAAAAAGTCCGACAATCATTCCTCTTTCAAAAGAAGGTTGGTCTTCTTTGCACTCTGTGATTGAAGAAAAACGTTTCTGGGAAGTGATCGGTAAATTAAAGAGTTGTGGTGCACAGGGCATCCTGGTATTGCCCATTGAGAAAATGATACTGTAATGAAAACCTATAAATATCCGTCCGAAACAGTGTGGGGGGAACTATTGAGTCGCCCCATGATGGATACTTCTGCCCTGTTTGACACTGTCCGTTCGATCCTGAATGACGTGAAGAAAGAGGGAGATGCGGCTGTGTTACGTTTTGAAGAGCAGTATGATAAGGTTCGTCTTGCTTCGCTCAAAGTGACGCAAGAGGAGATTGATCAGTGTGACGCACTTGTGTCTGAGGATCTGAAAGAGGCTATCCGTGTGGCTGCTGTGAATATTGAGAAATTTCATACGGCACAGATTTTCCATCCGCAAAAGATTACAACGAGTCCGGGGGTTACTTGCTGGCAAAAGATTGTACCGATCGAGAAAGTAGGGTTGTATGTACCGGGTGGTACTGCTCCTCTGTTTTCAACGGTTTTGATGCTCGCCATACCGGCCAAGATTGCCGGATGCAAAGAGGTGGTACTCTGTTCGCCTCCAGATAAAGAGGGGAACATACATCCTGCCATTCTTTTCGCAGCCAAAGTGGCCGGCGTTTCGGCTATCTATAAGATCGGTGGCGTGCAGGCTATTGCTTCGATGGCGTATGGTACGGAGTCTGTGCCCAAAGTGTACAAGATCTTCGGACCGGGCAATCAATATGTCACAGCGGCCAAACAGCTCGTCTCATTAAAAGAGGTAGCGATCGATATGCCTGCCGGTCCTTCGGAAGTAGAGGTTATTGCTGATCATTCAGCCAATCCGGCCTTTATTGCTTCCGACCTGCTTTCGCAAGCCGAACATGGCGTAGACAGTCAGGCGATCTTGATTACGACCGATGAGGCTTTGATTGATAAGGTGTATGCCGAGGTGCAGAGTCAGTTGGATCTGCTTCCCCGAAAAGAGATTGCCATACGTTCGTTGGAACACAGCAAACTGATTGTCGTAAAGGATATGGAGGAAGTGATTCGAATGACCAATCAATATGCTCCGGAGCATCTGATTATTTCTACTGCCCACTATATGGAGGTTGCGAATCAAATAACAAATGCCGGATCTATATTTCTAGGCCACCTTACACCGGAGAGCGCAGGCGACTACGCTTCCGGCACAAATCACACACTCCCGACCAATGGATATGCAAAGGCCTACAGTGGAGTGAATCTCGACAGTTTTGTCAAAAAGATTACGCTTCAGGAGATTACTTCCGAAGGGCTCCGTCATTTGGGACCTGTGATTGAGATAATGGCCGGTAACGAACAACTATTTGCTCATCAAAATGCTGTTACGCTCCGGTTGAAACAGTTGGATAAAAAGTAAAGTATCACATGAATTTACAAGCGCTTGTAAGAAAAAATATTTGGAATCTGGTGCCTTATTCCTGTGCTCGTAATGAGTATCAAGGAGAGGCTTCCGTTTTTCTCGACGCCAATGAGAATCCCCTTAATGACCCATATAACCGATATCCTGATCCATTTCAGGATGCGTTGAAGCAGAAAGTATCGAAGGTGAAAGGGGTAGATGCTGCAAACATCTTTTTTGGCAATGGCAGCGACGAACCGATTGATCTGGTGGTTCGCATCTTTTGTGAACCTCGCGTAGACAATATTGTCGCTATTGATCCGACCTATGGTATGTATCAGGTATGCGCGGATATCAATGATGTGGAGTATCGAAAGGTATTGCTCAACGAAGATTTCTCGCTCGACGCAGATCGGCTGCTTGCAGCTGCTGATGCGCACACAAAGCTGATCTTTCTCTGTTCGCCGAACAATCCGACGGCGAATGTGCTGAATCAGGAGGAGATATTGAAGGTGGTGACAAACTTTCCCGGTATTGTGATTCTGGATGAGGCTTACATTGATTTTGCCGATGCTCCCGGACTGCTTTCCCGCTTGCATGAGTTTCCGAACCTGATCATCCTTCAGACTTTCTCTAAGGCTTGGGGAATGGCGGCCATACGATTGGGCATGGCCTTTGCATCATCTGAGATCATAGGGCTATTTAATAAGGTGAAATATCCATACAATATTAATTTGCTTACGCAAACCTTTGTGGGTGAGTCTGTGCAGAAAGAGGCTGAGAAACACGACACTGTACGGATGCTGGTTGAACAACGGGCTTTCTTAAGAGAGGCGTTGGTTGCTTTCTCTTTTGTCAAACAGGTTTACCCCTCTGATGCAAACTTCTTACTTGTCAAAGTGGATGATGCCAATGGCCTTTACGACTATCTGATCAACAGAGGCATTGTGATTCGCAACAGAACAAAACTCTCTCTCTGTAAGAATACGGTGCGCGTTACAGTCGGCACTCCCGAAGAGAATGAAGCACTGCTTCAGGCTTTGAAAACCTATCCGAATTAAGTAGGTAAGATTATAGTGCCCACAGAGCCTGTAGCCCCTCAAGGATAAAAATAATTAAAGAAAAATCCCTGACAGAATAGATTTCTGTCAGGGACTTTTCTTTAATCGGTATACTGATTATTTAATGATCTCAAGCTTCTTAAAGCACTGCTCAATTTTCTCCAGCGCTATATCCAACTGCTCAAACGTATGTGTTGCCATCAGTGAGAAACGGATTAACGTGTCGGAAGGAGCAACCGCCGGAGCAATAACCGGATTAACGAAGATGCCTTCATCAAACAACATTTTTGTAACAATGAATGTCTTCTGATTGTCGCGGATAAACAATGGAATGATCGGTGTCTGAGTCTTTCCGATCTCAATACCCATCGCACGGAAGTGATCCAATGCGTAGTGAGTCAGGTCAAACAGATGCTTTTGACGTTCCGGTTCATCTTTGAGGATCTGCAGAGCAGCCAAGGTGCCGGCAGCAGAAGCCGGTGTCATACTGGCGCTGAAGATATACGAACGGGAGTTATGACGCAGAAACTCAATGGTGTCTTTGTCAGCAGCAATAAAGCCACCTAAAGTAGCTAACGACTTGCTGAAGGTACCCATAATAAGATCAACATCCTGAGTCAATCCAAAGTGATCACACACTCCGCGTCCTTGTCTTCCAAGCACTCCGATACCATGTGCTTCATCCACCATGATATTAGCATTGTATTTCTTTGCTAAACGAACGATCTCCGGCAGATTAACGATGTCGCCTTCCATGCTGAATACACCATCCACAACAATCAGCTTGACTTTGTCCGGCTGGCATGTTTTCAGCCCCTTTTCCAACGACTCCATGTCATTGTGCTTAAACTTTATCGGTGTAGAGAAAGAAAGTCTTCTTCCTTCAATGATAGACGCATGGTCCAATTCATCCCAAAGGATATAGTCTTCTCTTCCTGTCAAACAAGAAACGACACCCAAGTTTACCTGAAATCCGGTAGAGTAACAGATGGCTTCGTCTTTTCCTACAAACTCGGCCAACTCACGCTCTAATTGCAAATGGATATCCAGAGTGCCGTTAAGAAAACGCGAACCGGCGCAGCCTGTTCCATATTTTTTGGTTGCTTCTACAGCCGCTTCTATTACTTTCGGGTGACAAGTCAATCCCATGTAACTATTGGAGCCAAACATTAGTACCTTACGTCCGTTGATAACGACTTCTGTATCTTGTTTGCTGTCAATCTCTCTAAAATACGGATAATAACCAGATTCTTTTACTTCTCTGGAATATAAGTATTTAGAAAGCTTTTCTTGCAGTAATCCCATAATTTGTGATCAAATAGAGTTATTCTTTAAAATATTTTGCCTAATATTGCGCCCTGAAAGAGCAGATGCCTTTCAGTACGAACGTGCAAAATTATCAAAAAGAAAGAGAAGATTGTCGTTTTCGTGAACATTAAACTTGCTTTTCACAAATATTAAGAGTTTCGAGCTCTAAAAGCTCTGTCAGATATATCACAATGAAAAAAAATATTCTCTTTATTATCAATCCCGTTTCCGGTAATCAGCATGCTCCTTCACTCTGCAAGAGAATATACGATAAGCTCGATAAAAATAAATTCTCCTTAACCATATCCTTTACCGGAGCGAAAGGAGAAGGGGCTTTGCTTGCTCAGAAGGCAATTCGCGATCGTGTGGATTATGTCATTGCGGTGGGCGGTGATGGTACCGTGAATGAAATCGGCAGCGAACTGGTGCATTCGGATGTAGTGATGGGTATCATTCCCAATGGGTCGGGCGATGGTTTGGCCCGGCATTTGAGGCTAAGAGGCAACTTCGAAGAAGCGATGGAGGTGATTAATCAGGAACATGTAGTGCCCGTTGATTATTGTCTGGCCAATGATGTGAAGTTCTTCTGCACCTTTGGAATGGGATTTGATGCGCTGATCAGTTATGTCTTTTCCAAGGCTGGAACGCGAGGTTTCTCAACCTACGTCGAAAAGGTTTTCAAGGAGTATATCAATTACAAGCCGGAAGAATATGTAATTGAGTGTAATGGCAAGAGAATCGTTTCCAAATCTTTTCTGATTACTTGTGCCAATGCCTCTCAATGGGGTAACAATGCGTACATTGCTCCTATGGCAAGTATTCATGATGGATTGCTGGATGTGGTAACCATGGAACCCTTTGGTTTTACCAACGCAGGCCCGATTGCTTTCCAACTCTTTACGAAAACAATCACTTCCCGACATGATATCAAGATGTATCGAGCAAAAGAGTTTATCTTTCACCGTCAAACCCCGGGGATCTATCATTATGACGGCGAACCGATAGAGATGGGGGATACGGTTGTAGTTCGTGTGGTTCCTGCCGGCTTGAAGATGTTGGCTCCAAAGAATCTTGCGATTTAACCAGAGGAAAAGAAAGGAGGAATGCCTTTCTTTTTTTAAATAGAAAGTCACCAGATCAAACCAATATATTGGAACGAACCTGATGACTTCTTCGTTTTATTCTTTCTCTCCCACCGGAGTGGGAAGGCCTATTTATTTTGCACCTTGATTGTTCAGGGGTGCTTCTTTGGCAGTCGCTTCTTCGATTAGCTTTTGCCCTTTTTTCTGTGCCTCCTCTTTTAGCTTCTTGGCTTTTGACTCAGCTTCATCTTTCAGCTTTTTGGCTGCAACCTTTGCCGTTGCTTTTGCTATTGGATTGCCTGCTTTCTCAATCAGTTTCTTACCGGCTGCATCTGCTTCAGAAATGAGTTTCTGTCCGGCAGCATCTGCCTCTTCTGTGAGTTTGGCAGCAGCTGACGTTGCTTCTTCTATCAATTTGGCTTTGCCTCTATCAATTGCTGCAGAAGCTGTTGAATCTTTTCCACCAAGCGCTTTGAGAAGCTTTTGTTCGGCCTTCCCTTTTACCACGTCCAAGGCCTCTTTTGCCATATCTTTGACACCTAATGAGATTTGCGGTTTGGTAAAGGTGCCACCTATCTTGACATTTGCTGTGGAAAGAACTCCTCCAAGATTTGCTTTGGCAGGCAAGGTCACTTTAGCAGCGTAGTCGATCGTTTGGTCCAACCCTGTGCTCCCGCTCAGGTTCATTTTAATATCTCCTGATTGAAGGTTGAAGGCATCCGTTGTAACCCGTCCGTCCTGAATGGTAAAAGGAATGTTGATATCTTTGGAGGAGATACTCTTTAGTTTGTCGTTACCCAGTTTCTCGGCAAGCATATCCATCACTTTCAGACCCGAAACTTTCATTTCCTGCGAACTAAGATTTCCTGCTGCCTTCAGACTTTCTAGCAAAGGCATGTAATCGTTTTTCAATTGAGTGGTCAGATCCAGTTTGGTAGAGAAGTTGCCACTCATGTTTTCAAAAATAGGAGCAAGCTTCTGGATCAGATCAAACGTCTGGAATGTCTTAATAAAGGAGACATTCTTCAGGTCCACTTTGAAGTTTAATTCTGGCTGCGTTGGATTAGCAACCGTGCTGTAATATCCATTGACAAGCATCGAACCACCCAATGCATTTGTGCTCAGGTTATCCAGCGTTACTTTTCCATCTTTGACAAGTATGCCGCCTTTTGAATTGGTCATTTCAAGTTTCTCAAACAAGATCTTACCAAAGGTCGCATTCATATTGAAATCAATATTTTTAGGTACTTCCAGAGCTGTGAGTACGACGGTGTCTTTGCTGCTTTCCTCTTCGTTGCTCATGAAATCATTCAGATTGAGATAATTGGATGCAACAGCCAACTTGCCTTTCAGTACTTCGTCCTTGAGAGCATAAGCAAGCATGTTTTCGAGATCTCCGCTCACTGTGAAGTCGTTCTTTCCAACCATCAGTTTGGTCTCAGACAGATGGATGTATTGCGGACTAAAGGTCATAAGCATCTTCTCAATTGTCACTTCAGGAATGCTGTCTCCTTTAAAGGTCAACTCCTGTACACCCAGCGATCCTTCTGCCTTAAACTGATCGTACTTTTGTTGTTCAACATAGGAATACCTGCCGGCAAGTTGCAGATTGGCATCCAGTTTACCTTGTAGTTCCATCCCTTCCAACGGATACACCTCTTTGACCGCTTTCAGATCCAGTTTTCCTTGAGCCGAGGCCTGTATGTTTGGATCGCTGACAGGTGTGCTCAGATGTAATTTGAAATCAATTGGATTGCCTGCCATGTTGAAATGAAACTTGTTGATATCAATGGTGGTCAGATCGGCAGATCCTCCTGGATTCTTAAAGGATGCATCCACCTGAATGTCTTTGACTGATTGGGGGAGAGAAGGATATTGGAACATGGCGTTTCCAATTGCAATATTGACATCAAAAGCGGGGAGTGTATCTCCTTGCATCACACCTTTTGCAGTCGCTTTCATCGCGATAGTTCCTTCTGTCTTGATCGTTTCAAAATCTTTGCTGTAGATGGCCGGAATCAGTGAAAGAATATCTTTAAACTGCACTTTAGAGGTGTTCATGGTCATATCCATATCATATCCGTTTGGAAGTATTTTGAGCCAACCGTTCAGACTCGTTTCAATTGCATTCAGACTGAATGTATTGTCTTTCAGCGTGAAGAGATTGTTCTTTAGGTCGGCTTCAGCAGTGATGTCTGCTCCGATCTTTGCATTTTTCAGATAGGTGATATTGCCCATTGTATAGGTGAGGTCGTCTATCTTTGCTTTGGTTTGCATCGTTGTCTTATCTGCCGAAAAATCGCCGCTCAATGTAAGGTTTAGATTATTGATCAGTGCATCCATCCCTGCTTGTCGTTCGTCGTAATGAATGCGAGCTCCGGAAATAACCAGTTCTTTCAACGAAAGCTTCATGGTACCGCTCTCTTCTTTTGTATCCGTCTCCACTTCATCCGTCTCTTTCATGATATCCCAGTTTGCCTTGCCATCAGCAAGAACAATGGCATGAATGGCAGGGTCTTTCAGTATGATCTTACTGATTTCGATGCCATCGTCACCAATGACACTCATCACATTAACAGCTACTTTCAGTTCGCTGACCGAGAGCAGTGTGTCGTTCTCAAATTCTCCTACTCCTGCAATATACAGGTTGTTAAGCGTTACGGTCGCTTTGGGGAAATTGCGTATAAAACTCAAATCCAGAGAGGTGAAATCGAATTTTGCCTGAAGCATTTTGTTACCTTCACTCTTTGCGATTTCCATTAGTTTACCTTTAAATACAAAAGGAAGGACCAAGAGTATAGCAAAGAATACAATCAGTACTATCCCCGTAATCTTGAAAGCTTTTTTCATTGTTACCAGTTTTTAAGATGATCTGTTTTCGATGACCCTGAATGAACTGAGTCGTTACTATAAAGTAACGACTCAGCTAGAGTGTTTATTGTTTTAATAGCGTCTCAATATATTGAAGGATCTCTTGCTGGTTGTCCGGATGAAACCAGGCAATCTCTTTATCGCGTTTAAACCAGGTCATCTGTTTGCGCGAATAGATACGGCTGTTTTGTTTGATCTTTTCGATGGCAAAGTCAAGGCTCCACTCACCGTCAAGATAGTTAAACATCTCTTTGTAGCCGACAGTGTTAAGCGCGTTGTGATGACGTAAAGAATAGAATTTCTTTGCTTCTTGAAGCAAACCGTTGGCCATCATCTCATCCACTCTTTGATTGATGCGTTGATACAGTTCGTCACGATCACGTGTCAGTCCGATTTTAATGATGTTGAAGGGGCGTTCTACCTTTTTGTTTGTGCGGAACGAAGTGTATGTCTGCCCGCTTGTCAGACAAATTTCCAATGCATGTAATACCCGCTTGTGATTATTCAGGTCAACGATCTGATAATAGTCCGGATCCAGCTCTTGCAGCCTTGCCTGCATGGCTTCCAGCCCTTTTTCTTCATATTCTTTGACCAGCTGAAGGCGAATAGCATTATTTACATTAGGAAGATAATCAATGCCGTTGCAGACGGCATCGATATACATCATCGAACCTCCACACATGAGCAGGGTCTTTTGTTGCTGAAAAAGGAGATCAAGCGTCTGGATCACCAATTCTTCAAATTGCCAGGCATTGAAGTAGTGATCAATATCCAACATTCCAACAAAAAAGTGTTCAACGCCCTGCTGCTGTTCCACAGTCGGGGCAGCCGTTCCAATAATCATTCCCTTGTAAATTTGGCGGGAATCAGCTGAAAGTATAGGAGAATGAAAATGTTCTGCTAGTCTCAGACTTAAGTCGGTCTTGCCGACTCCGGTTGGACCAAGCAGAACAATCAGTGTCTTTTTTTTAGAACATGTCATTTCCGTTTTGATTTCCACTACCCGGGTCAACGACATCAAATCCTTCATCATCCAATTCGGCGAGATCAAAATCTTCATCACCATAGAAAGACTCGTCGGTATCTGCTGTTGGAGTTTGGATAGCCATCAATTCATCGAAATTAGTCTCTTGCTTAGGGGGAACTCCTTTGGATAAGGTGCATTTTGCCTGTTTGAGTGTCTTGCCTGTTTCAATATCTTTGAGCTCCATGAAGAATGAACGTTCTGTCATGTTGTCAAAGACGAATATAAGACGTTGACCCTCTTCAGAAACAAGATCATTCAGTTTCGTATCTTTCATCACCCAATTATCCTTGTCGTAACTCGTCTCCATCTCTTCGAGCGTAATTTCCGTCTCTTTTTCCCAGTCATAGGTGCAAACAAAGAACGAGGTCATTTGATTCTTTTTGAAATCAACAGACTCCAGGATTGCTTCGTTCAAATCAAAAAATGTTGCATCCGCATCGATCTCAATTTTTCGAACGAAATCATCGACTTCGTCTGATATGATTAGAAATTTGTATATCATAGTGCGTTCCTTTCTAATGCTTTGTGATTAACTGAAATAGCTCTTTATAATACCTCTTGAAGAATTTTTCACGAAGGTAATTACCTCATCACGCTCTTTGGTTGCCGGAAGTTCAGCTTCGATTCTGCCGATTGCATCCGAATTGTTTAAGCCTGAAAGATAGAGATAACGATAAATTTCCTGAATATCTCTGATTTGTTCATTGGTGTAGCCTCTTCTTCTCAGACCGATTGAGTTTATTCCTGCGTAGGAGAGCGGTTCGCGTCCGGCCGTAATAAAAGGAGGAATGTCTTTGTTGACATGCGATCCACCCTGAAGCATGATATGTGCTCCGATGTGCGTAAACTGATGAATAAGACAGCCTCCACTGATAATTGCATAATCATCAATCACAACCTCTCCGGCAAGTTGAGTCGCATTAGAGATAATAATGTTATTTCCCAATTTGCAGTCATGTGCAATATGGTTATACGCCATGATCAGACAGTTGTTACCAATGACGGTTTTGCCTTTGGATGCGGTTCCTCTGTTTACTGTTACAAACTCGCGGATCGTTGTGTTATCTCCGATTTCCGCGGTTGTCTCTTCTCCCATAAATTTCAGGTCTTGCGGTATACCTCCAATGACGGCTCCGTTGCAGATTAAACAATTCTTTCCAATTCTGCTCCCCTCCAGAATGGATACATTCGAACAGATTCGTGTACCTTCGCCAATAATCACATTTTTGTCAATTGTAACGAATGGATCGATGACTACATTAGGTGCAATTTTTGCGTCGGGGTGAATGTATGCTAGTGGTTGTTTCATTATAGTTATTTATTTTTTACGATTTGAGCCATAAACTCAGCTTCTGCGACAATCTTATCTCCTACAAAAGCATAACCTTTCATACAAGCTATGCCACGGCGAATAGGAGATGTGAATGCGAGATGAAATAGGATAGTATCTCCGGGAACTACTTTCTGACGGAATTTCACGCCGTCAATTTTCAAGAAATAGGTTGAATAGAGTTGCGGGTTTTCGACACTGTTTAATACCAACAGACCACCAACCTGTGCCATCGCTTCCACCAGTAAAACACCGGGCATAACAGGCTCTTGTGGAAAATGTCCGACGAAGAATGTTTCGTTGATAGAAGCATTCTTGAGTCCAATGATATAACTTTCTCCCAGTTCGATGATTTTATCAACCAACAAAAATGGCCAGCGATGGGGCAGAAGTTCGCGAATGCGATTGATATCCATCACAGGAGCTACATCCGGATTATACTCCGGACTTTGTACCTCTACTCGTTTCAGATATTTGCGAATTCCTTTTGTAACCTGGCTATTGACAGTATGTCCGGGGCATGTTGCGATTACCTTTCCTTTAAAAGGTCTTCCAATAAGAGCAAAATCTCCAATCAGATCTAGTAATTTGTGTCGAGCGGGTTCGTTATCATACACCAAAGGTTTGTGATTTAGATAACCCACTTTATTTTCTTCCAGATGCGGTTGTTTCATCAGGTCAGCCAAAGCATTCACCTCATTGTCAGGAAGCAGTTCGTCGTAAATGACAATTGCGTTGTCAAGATCGCCACCTTTGATCAGATTGCGCTCAAGCAAGGGCTTAATTTCTTTTACAAAAACGAATGTGCGACAATCAGCAATTTCTTTGGCGAAATCACTCAGGTTTTCTAATGTGGCATATTGATTCTTGAGAATAGATGAAGGGTAGCTTACCAATGTATGGATACTAAATTTATCATCCGGAAGAATGGTGATGGAAGAGCCTTTGCCATCGTTGTATTCGATTTTGTTTTTTACAACGAAATATTTTTTATCGGCTTCCTGTTCAATCGTTCCAACTTTGAGAATATGCTCCATATACAGACGGGAACTTCCATCAAGAATAGGGAATTCCGGCGCATTTACTTCAATGACACAGTTGTCAATTTCTGAAGCATAAAGGGCTGCCATCGCATGCTCGATTGTGCTCACATGCACATTATTATTTGCGATAGTAGTACCTCTTGATGTGTCTACAATATTTTCAGCTACAGCTTCGATTTTTACGGGAACTTCCAAGTCAATACGTTTAATGACATAGCCAGTATTGATCTCTGCAGGCAGAAGAGTGATAGTGATATCAAATCCTGTATGCAAACCTTTACCACTGAGAGTAAACCCCTCTTTTAGCGTTCTCTGTTTTGACATAGATCTTTATTTTGTGATAGATGATTTTAATGCTTCAATTTCTTTTTGCAACATAGAGACTGTCTTGTACAGTTCAGGCAACTTTTTATAAACAACATGTGAACGGGCAAAATCCTTGAAGTCAATAGCTGGAGCTCCCAACAGGGAGGATGTTGTCTTTACATCAGCACTGACTCCTGCTTGAGCGCCTATATTGGTGTGAGGAGCTACATGAATATGTCCGGCAAATCCAACCTGTCCGCCAACCATACACCATTCTCCAATTTTCGTCGAACCAGCAATACCAACTTGTGCGGCCATGACAGTATGTTCTCCTATCTCTACGTTGTGTGCAACCTGAATCAGATTGTCCAGTTTGACTCCTTTCCGAATAATGGTACTACCCATTGTGGCACGGTCAATAGTTGTATTCGCTCCTATTTCTACATTGTCTTCAATGGTGACGATTCCTATTTGTGGTATTTTCGAATAACCATCAGCTGAAGGTGCAAATCCGAATCCATCGGATCCAATCACCGATCCTGCATGACAAGTACAATTGTTTCCAATGATGCAACCTTCATATATTTTGGAACCCGGATAAAGGGTAACATTATCTTTGAGAGTCACATTGTCTCCAATATAAACCTGAGGATAGATCTTTGCGTTTTTGCCAATCACGCAATTTTCGCCGATAAAGGCAAACTCTCCGATGTAAGCATTTTCACCGATCGTTGAACCGGGTGAAACAAAAGATAGAGAAGAGATTCCCTTCTTCTTTGGCTTGGCTTGTTCAACCAAGCTCAGCAACATAGCGAGTGAGTTATAGGCGTTATCCACTTTTATCAGAGTAGCCTCAATCGTTTGTTCCGGTGTAAAATCTCTGTTTACCAAAACAATACTGGCTTGCGTCGTATAAATGTGGTTTGTGTATTTTGTATTTGCCAAAAAAGTAAGCGTACCAGGCTTTCCTTCTTCAATTTTTGAAAGGTTGCTGACTCTTACCTCTTCGTTTCCGATGACCTCGCCGTGTAAAAAGTCTGCTATCTGTCTGGCGGAAAAATCCATGATTTTTTGTGATTAAGTATGTGTTAGGCGATGAATTCGCCAAACAACACAGCATTATTATGCAAATAAATGAAAAATAAATGACATGAGGAATGAAGCGACCTCTTTTTTACAACAAAGAAGCCATTTGTTCCTGAAGTTTTTTGGCCTCTTCTCTTGCCTCTGCTGCAAAGTTTTCGTCTTTACCAGCATAGATAATTTGACGGGAAGAGTTTACCAGAAGTCCGCATTGATTGTTCTTTCCGTAGGCTACAACTTCTTCCAGACTACCTCCTTGTGCTCCGACGCCAGGCACGAGCAAGAAATGATTGGGAGCAACCTTTCGTACATCTTCAAACAGGCTACCTCTTGTAGCACCAACTACATACATCATATTCTCTTCGTTTCCCCAGTTCTGAGACACACGAAGCACCTTTTCAAATAGACGTTCGCCGCTCTTGTCTTCAGTCATTTGGAAGTCCAATGATCCTTTGTTGGATGTAAGAGCCAGTAAAATGACCCACTTGCCCTCATATTTCAGAAATGGCTTCACGCTGTCTTCTCCCATGTAGGGGGCAACCGTTACGGCATCAAGGTCCAGATGACCAAAAAAAGTCTCAGCATACATTTCTGACGTGTTTCCGATATCTCCTCTTTTAGCATCAGCAATGATGAAAATATCAGGATACTGTGACTTTATGTAGTTGACTGTTTTTTCGAATGCCATCCAACCTGTAAGTCCGACACTTTCGTAGAATGCGAGATTGGGCTTATATGCCACGCATAGATCATGTGTCGCATCAATAATTGCCTTGTTAAAAGCAAAGATTGGATCCTCTTCTTTGAGAAGATGTGCCGGGATTTTCTTTAGATCAGTATCTAATCCAATACATAAGAACGATTTCTTACGTTGGATGTTTGCTGCTAGTTCTATTTTATTCATAATTCTTTCTGCTAAGTTTATAACTCGCTTTCTTTTAGACGTTCTGCATTTTCTGCAATAATGAGATGATCGATGCAGTCTTGTATATCTCCACCCATAAAAGCAGATAGATTATATATGGTGTAATTTATCCGATGATCCGTGATTCTTCCCTGTGGGAAGTTGTATGTTCGAATCTTGGCTGAGCGGTCGCCGGTTGAAACCATGGTTTTTCTTTTTCCGGAGATTTCATCCAAATATTTCTGATATTCCATATTATAGATTCGGCTTCTCAATTCAACCATCGCTTTCGCCTTGTTTTTTATCTGAGACTTCTCATCCTGGCACTGTACCGTGATTCCTGTTGGAATGTGAACCAGACGAATCGCAGAGTATGTCGTGTTTACCGACTGTCCGCCGTGGCCCGATGCACAGAAGATATCTGTACGGATATCGTTTTCATTGAGATCAATATCAAACTCTTCCGCTTCTGGAAGTACAGCGACGGTTGCTGCTGAGGTATGTACTCTTCCTTGTGTTTCAGTTGCAGGAATGCGCTGCACCCGATGTACTCCACTCTCGTACTTCAGAGTACCATACACTTTATTACCGCTGACCGTAAATATGATCTCTTTATACCCACCGGAAGTTCCTTCCGTGTAGCTTGTGATTTCAACTTTCCAACTCTTATTTTCGCAATACTTGGAATACATACGAAACAGATCTCCCGCAAAGATTGCCGCTTCATTTCCGCCTGTTCCCCCACGGATCTCCATAATGGCATTTTTATCATCCTGAGGATCGCCTGGAATAAGAAGTAATTTGATCTCTTCTTCAATCTCAGGCAGACGTTTTTGGTAGTTCAGTAATTCTTCACGTGCATAATCCTTCATTTCAGGATCAACTTCGTTTCTCAGAATCTCTTTCGCTTCATCAATTCCCTTGCATACCAAAATATACTCCTGCCGTGCTTTAACGATGCATTCCAGGTCGTGATATTCTTTCGTAAGTTTGACAAAACGTTTTTGGTCTGCAATTACTTCAGGGTCCGTAATCAATGTGGATACCTCTTCAAAACGATGCAACAAACCGTTTAGTTTATCCAAAAAAGTGTTGTTATCTGCCATGAATCAATATCTGAATACTCCAAATTCACTTCTGATAATCAGCTCTTTCTTGTCAGAAGGTTCAATTCTTCCGATAATTTGTGCATCTATGTCAAAAGATTTTGAGATCGAAATCACTTCGTTGGCATCTTCCGGAGAAAGATATATTTCCATGCGATGCCCCATGTTGAATACTTTGTACATTTCCTGCCACTCTGTTCCTGATTGTTCCTGAATGGTTTTGAAAAGAGGAGGAACGGGGAATAAATTGTCTTTGATGATACGCATGTTGTCAACAAAGTGAAGCACTTTCGTTTGTGCTCCACCGGAGCAGTGTACCATTCCATGGATCTGTGGACGAAGCTTATCTAATATGACTTTGATAACCGGAGCATATGTTCGGGTGGCTGATAATACCATCTTCCCCGCATTAATATCCAAACCATCAATCGGATCGGTAAGAGATAACTTGCCGGAGTAAACCAAATCTTCAGGAACAGAGCTGTCAAAGCTTTCCGGATATTTCTTAGCCAGATATTTTGCAAATACATCGTGGCGGGCAGACGTAAGTCCGTTGCTTCCCATTCCACCATTATATTCTTTCTCATAACTAGCCTTACCATAGGAAGAGAGTCCGACGATAACATCACCGGGACGAATATTTGCATTGTTTATGACGTCATTTCTTCTCATGCGACAAGTCACTGTGCTATCGACAATGATGGTACGTACTAAGTCACCAACATCGGCAGTTTCTCCTCCTGTTGCATATACTCCGACACCCATGGAGCGAAGCTCTGCGAGTAGTTCGTCGGTGCCGTTAATGATTGCGGTTATTATTTCTCCGGGAATCAGGTTCTTGTTACGACCGATTGTTGACGATACCAGGATGTTGTCATCTGCGCCAACGCAAAGAAGGTCGTCGATGTTCATAATCAAAGCATCTTGTGCAATACCTTTCCATACCGAAAGATCTCCGGTTTCTTTCCAATAAATGTAAGCAAGCGATGATTTTGTTCCGGCTCCATCAGCATGCATGATGTTGCAAAATTCAGAATCACCACCCAGGATATCTGGAATGATTTTACAAAAAGCTTGAGGGAAGAGGCCTTTATCGATGTTTTTTATCGCATTGTGCACATCTTCTTTAGAGGCAGATACCCCTCGTAGGTTATATCGTTGATCGCTCATTGTGTACTGTTTGGTTAACAATCGACAAAGGTAGTTCTTTTTTTTTTTACACGGAAATATCCGGTCATTCATTCCAAATCTGCCAACCGATAATCGCCTGCAGTAAAAGCATCTCAAGTCCGTTTTTCGTCTGTGCTCCACGAGCTTCCCCTTTTGCCATGAATGTCGTTTTTTCCGGGTTGTAGAGTAGATCGTACAGCAGATTTTTATCAGTCAGATATTCGTAAGGGATTGGAGGATAGTTGTTTATGTTTGGGTACATTCCTTGCGGAGTTGAATTGATGATGATTGAATAGTCTTCAATCAGATTCACATCCAGATCTTCATATGTTAGCGCGCCGTTCTTTCCGGAGCGAGAAACGAAAAGATATTCAATTCCCAAACTTTTTAAGGCATAAGCTACAGCTTTTGAGGCGCCTCCGGTGCCAAGAATCAACGCTTTTCGGTGGTTTGGTTTTAGTAAACCTTCTAAAGTCAAAGCAAAAGCCTTCCAATCAGAGTTGAATCCTTTTAATCTGACTTTATCTTTGTTGCGTATGAACTTGACCACATTGACAGCTCCAATCTCCTTTGCGCACGGATCCATTTCATCGAGCATTGGAATGATTTTCTCTTTGTATGGAGTTGTTACGTTCAGGCCGGATAAGTCTTTCTGATTTTTGACAATTGAAGTAAGCTCAGTAAGATCCGGTAATTCAAAATTGACATATTCAGCATCAAGTTTCTCTGAGAGAAACTTGTTATTGAAGAAATCTTTGGAGAAGGAGTGTCCTAGCGGGTATCCTACTAATCCATATACCTGTTTCATATCTCTAATTATTTAGTAGTTGGATCCTTTGGCTTTTCTGCCGTGTACAAACAGCAGATACCAAATGTGAGTGATTCAAAACGTGCATTCTGAAAGCCGACTTTCGATAGTATCTGAGTCATTGTGGCAAACTGTGGAACAGCTGCGATAGACTCAGGCAAGTATTCGTAAGCTCTTTTATCTTTTGATAAAGATTTACCCAAAAACGGCATGACAGTCTTTGCATAAAAATGATACAACTGTTTCATCGGAAAAGAGGTTGGTTTCGTTAGCTCCAGAATAGAAAGGTGTCCACCGGGCTTCATGACACGAAACATCTCACGATATCCGGCCTCGATATTCTCAAAATTTCGAACCCCGAAAGCAGCGATCACGGCATCAAAAGAATCGTTGTCAAAGGAGAGCGAGGTGCAATCTTCTTGTTTAAAACTAATTTTCTTTGACAATCCGAGTGAAGATACTTTTTTTTCTCCAACTTCCATCATCCCGGTTGAAAGGTCGATGCCTGTAATTTTATCGGGATGAAGAAGGTTGAAAGCACTGATAGCATAGTCGCCCGTTCCCGTTGCCACGTCAAGAATATCTTTCGGTTCAAAAGCTTTTAAAGAGAGGATTCCTTTTCTACGCCAATAACGATCAATGCCCATAGAGGCTGTATGATTGAAACGGTCGTAATGAGGCGCAATGTTATTAAACATCGCTCTAACCTGGTCTGTTTTTCGCTCTACCCGGTTGTAGGGGACTATGTTTTCAACTTCTTTTTTCATTTAACAAGGAAAGTAGAAACATTCTTCTCAATGCGGGCAAGAATACTCTCTGTTTCTGCTTTCACAAACTTCTCGCCAACGATTGATTCGTAGAGTTCGATGTAACGCTCCGAGACACTAGTAACATATTCATCCGACATTTCCGGAACCTGCTGTCCGGTTTTGCCCATAAAGTTGTTTTCGATCAGCCATTGACGTACAAACTCTTTCGATAATTGTTTTTGTGGTTCCCCTTTTTCAAAGCGTTCCTCAAAGCCTTTTGCATAGAAGTAGCGCGATGAATCGGGTGTATGGATCTCATCGATCAGATAGATTTTGCCATCTTTCTTGCCGAATTCATATTTTGTGTCGACCAGAATGAGCCCTTTTGAAGCAGCAATTTCGCTTCCTCTTAGAAACAGAGCCATGGTGTATTTCTCCATTTGATCGTAATCTTCTTTGCTCACAAGTCCCTGAGCAATAATCTCTTCTTTAGAAATATTTTCGTCATGACCTTCATCCGCTTTTGTTGTAGGAGTGATGATAGGTGTAGGAAATTTTTGATTTTCTTTCAGACCTTCCGGAAGAATCATTCCGCATAAGTTCCGGACTCCCGATGTATAGTCTCTCCAAGCACTACCGGTCAGATAACCTCGAATAATCATTTCCACTCTAAAACCCTCGCATCGAATACCTACGGTAACCATAGGATCCGGCGTCGCTATTTTCCAGTTGGGCACAATGTCTGCTGTAGCATCGAGAAAGCTGGCGGCAATCTGATTTAAAACCTGTCCCTTGTAAGGAATACCTTTTGGTAAAATTACGTCAAAAGCTGAAATGCGATCAGTTGCCACCATTACCAGCAGTTCGTCGTTTATGTTATATACGTCGCGTACTTTCCCGTGATATACACTTTTTTGTCCCGGGAAGTTGTAGTCAGTTCTAGTTAGTGCTTGCATCATAATATGTCCGTATTTAATCTGTTAGTAATGTTGTTTGCCCATTTTTTTGAATGTACAAAGGTATGTATTCGTTTTGAATTGCGTGTTTATCATGTTCGAAAATAATCATAATTACGCTCTTTAGTTTACTTTCTCTGAAGAGGTTTGCTGCGAATGCTTTCTCCAAAGAAAATCCAGTGATGAAATCCATGTGAGTATGAGATGCTCTCTTCCTTATTTTCTTTTACTTACTCTTTCAATTTAACTTATTTGTCGTACTTTTGCATCTTTGAATCAAAAAGGATATTATATGAAAAGAATGAGCTATCAGAGTTCCGGTAAGGCGTTGTTGTTTTTTGTCATTGGTCTGCTTTGCTCTTGTCGTGATAGTGCGGAGAAGTCGCCTGATACATCCTCCCTGTATGCCTTTTCTCATTACGGAAAGACATTTTCAGATTTAAACGATACACATTTGAGTGCAGCTCAGTCTATCGGAATTGAACCAGTATCCTCCCGTGAAGAAGCAGAAGAGATGAAAGGAAAGCTTGAGGAGGTGGAATCAAATGATAATTATCAGATCGATGAGCTCACTCATTCCATTCCTTTTCTGGTGCCGCAAGCGAAAGAGCTTTTGGAAGATATCGCAGAGAATATGCTTGACTCGCTTGAAAATAAACGCATTCCGGCATATACAATCAATGTCACGAGTATTACGCGTACCAAAGATGATATTAAGAGTTTGCAGCGAAAGAATGGCAACTCTTCTTCCAACTCTGCACATTTATATGGAACAACCTTTGATGTTTCTTATGTGCGTTTCAATCAAAAACCCAGCAGCAGCTGGTTTGGTTCAAAGAAGACAGAAGAGGCCAGTACTGCGCTACTGAAGAGTGTGTTGGCACAGGTGTTGTATGATCTTCGGAAAGAAGATCGTTGTTATGTAAGATATGAAGTCAAACAAGGGTGTTTTCATATAACAGCTCGTTAATGCATCGTTATTTTATATATCTATCCTATGACGGAAGTGGCTATTGCGGCTGGCAAGTGCAACCAAACGGTCCCTCTGTACAAGCCGCTTTCGAACATGCTCTGTCTGTATTACTGCGTGTAGCTACTCCAATTACCGGTGCGGGTCGTACAGACGCAGGAGTTCATGCGAAGCTGATGGTTGCTCATTTTGATGCTGTGAAGCCGATAGATTCTTCCTGGTTGACACAGAAGCTGAATAGTATTCTTCCGAAAGATATTGCTGTATATAAAATGGTGGAGGTTCAGCAAGATGCGCACGCCCGTTTTGATGCTTTACGACGTACGTATGAATATTGGATGACACCGGTAAAATCTCCTTTTAACCGTCACTGGGCCTGTCGGTATTATGCTCCTATCGATTATGACCGAATGAATGAAGCTTGTAATATTCTGATGGAATATACTGATTTTACCAGTTTTAGCAAACTACATACAGATGTAAAGACCAATGACTGTCAGATATACAAGGCAGAGTGGACGCAACGAGCGGATGATCTTTATGTGTTTACGATTCAGGCCAATCGTTTTTTGCGTAATATGGTTCGTGCCATAACCGGTACGTTGATAGAAGTAGGAAAGGGGAAACTGTCATACGAAGGATTTCGCGAGGTGATCGAGAAAAAAGACCGCTGTGCAGCAGGCTCTTCCATGCCGGCACATGCTCTTTATCTGACCGGAATCGAGTACGATAAAGCTCTTTTTCTTTCTGACGATTCCAGCGTTGATTAGTCTATAATTAGTAATACTATACATATGTGGTTACTTCTAGCATTCGGTTCGGCTTTTTTTTTAGGTTGGTATGATATCTCAAAAAAAACCTCTCTAAAAGAAAATGCGGTCATTCCGGTGCTCTTTCTGAATGTCTTGACTTGTTGTCTGATATTCCTTCCGGCATTCCTGATCTCCTTGTTGCAACCCGAACTGCTTGCCGGCACGATGTTTCATATTCCACGGATACCCTTTGCGCAACATGGCTACCTTATGCTCAAAGCCTGTATTGTGCTATCTTCGTGGCTTTTTGCCTATTTTGCAATGAAGCATCTTCCGATTACCATCACATCGCCGGTCAAAGCATCTCAGCCGATCCTCACATTAGTGGGAGCAATGCTTATATTCTCCGAACGGCTCAATTTGTATCAGTGGATTGGTATCATCCTCTCCTTCGTTTCGTTCTATCTGTTGTCGCAGGCAGGTAAAAAAGAAGGGATCTCTTTTAAACGAAATATCTGGGTTCTGTTTATCTTTATGGCGATTATTACCGGAGCGATCAGTGGCTTGTATGACAAATACCTGATGAGTCGTTTTGATAAGATGACGGTTCAGGTCTGGTATAACTATTATCAGTTGATTCTGATGACAATGATTCTTCTTTTTTTATGGTTCCCTGTGCGAAAGAAGACGACCCCTTTTCATTGGTCCTGGGCGATACCTCTGATTGCTGTTTGTCTTACCGTGTCCGATTTCCTTTACTTTTGGGCCTTGAGTTATGACGATTCGATGATAGCCATTGTTTCGATGATACGGCGAGGAAGTGTTATTGTCTCCTTCATAGGAGGGGTGTTTCTGTTTCGTGAGAAAAATCTGAAGTCCAAAGCTTTGGATTTACTTTTAGTGTTACTGGGTATGTTCTTTATTTATTTAGGATCCAAATAATTACTTCCATGAAATATTCTCTTCTCCTGTTTATTGTTGCATTTCTGGCTTTTTCTTCTGGAGAAAATGCGGAGGCTCAGCCTATGTCCAAATTGTTTCTTTCCATGCCGGAGAGTTTGGCGTACAATCTAAATAATGAGATGCGACGCGATCTCATAGACCTGGCTGAAGCCGGAAATAAATCTGTTGTGACAAATATCATGCAGGGAACATCCGAGTTAAAGGCTTTGACCGAGGATTACCTTTTGTTGCAGAATACATCTTCCAGCAACATAGAAGCAAAGATTCTTCCCCTGAATGATACCACAAAAATAATATGTGTAATCACCACAGTCTTTTCGCCGATATCAGATAGTAAAGTGGTTTTTTATTCGATGAAATGGGAAAAACGAATAGGAAATTATTTTACCGCTCCAAGCCCCGTTGATTTCATGATCAAGCTTACGAAAGAGGAGCAACAAAAAGTTCTTTCTGTTTTTGACGCTGTTTTTTTGCACTACACTTTGTCGCCCCTTTCCACCCAGCTGACCGCAACACTCTCTTCCATGGACTATCTCGGACAAGAAAGCCGTAATGAGGTGCTACCCTTTCTAAAATCAAACCGGCTAAACTTCCAATGGAATGGGAAATTCAGCCGGTTGATGTAGTCCTGATTAATTCAGGTTAATTCTTACAACTGCTCTTTGATGAATTGGTTCATGAGAGCTTCGTTTGCTTCAATGCTCTGTACGAGTTTGAATTGAGCTTTGGTTCGTTGTAGATTATGTCCCGGAAACATGGTCTTATAATAGGTGTCTCCATTCAGGTAATCCGTCAGGAAGCGAACCGTTTGCATATAGGTAAGAAGTTTTGCACCGAAAGGCAGATTCTCAATTTCGATGGGCAACAAGAATTTCTTTGCTGTTTCCAGATACCCTTTAGTGTAGGCTTTAAAGATCTCCATGTTTACGTTTACATTGTCGAGATTTGCATCATCCTCTGCTCCCGTATTTGCTCCGGTACGAATAAAATCGCCAAAATCGGATAATACATAGCCCGGCATTACGGTGTCCAGATCAATCACGCAGAGTACATTGCCCGCTTTGTCAAATAATACATTATTGACTTTTGTATCGCAGTGATTAATTCGTTTCGGTAGTACCCCTTCGCGATAGAGTCTTTCTGCTTTGCACATCTCTTCTGCCCGCTTCTCAATTTCATCAATGTAATATTTTACACTCTCAGCGCGACCGGCTTTATTTTCTGCCAACGCTTCGTGAAACTGTTGCAGACGGAATTCCATGTTGTGGAAATTTGGAATAGTCTCACCTAATGGTTCGCCGGGAATATCTGCCAGCTTGTATTGAAAATCGCCAAAGGCCTTGCCTGCTACATAAGAAAGCTCCGGAGTTACAGCGTCAAAACTCTGGCTCTCAGCAATCAAGTCCATCGTCCTCCAGTAAGCATCACCCGTAAAATAATAGCTCTTTCCGGTCTCTTTGCAAGGGTAGAAGTGAAGAACTTTCCGGTCAATATCGGTTGCATTCTCTTCCGTTAATTTTTTTCTGATATGAGAGGTAACCCGTTCGATATTACTTTGAAGCATATCCACATTCTTGAAAATATCGTGATTGATTTTCTGGAGGATAAACTCTTTTCCACTCGTAGTTGTCACTTTTAAAGTGGTGTTAATCCAGCCTCCACCAAAAGGTGTGATTGATGTAGGGGTTGTGTTAGTTTCGAATTTTGAGAAAATTCCAAAAGTTTCTTCTGTCATGACTGAAAGATTTATTATTGAAGGGTTAATTATTTGTTCGGGCAAAAATACAAAAAATACAAATAGGAATCAGTTTCTATATTGTTTTCTTTCAGAAAAGCAGATGGTTTAGGTTGTGTATAAACATAAAACAAGTGAGACCCTTCTGTTTGTGGCAGAAAGGTCTCACTTATTTTTTCAAAGAAAAAGAATCTTATTTCTTCTCCATGCGGCTTTTGTAGCGAGTCATAAACTTATCTACACGTCCTGCAGTATCGACCAATTTAGATTTTCCTGTATAGAACGGGTGAGAAGTGTTTGAGATTTCAATTTTTATCATTGGGTAAGTTACACCCTCCAATTCAATTTCTTCTCTAGCATTGACAGTTGAACGGGTAATAAAAGTATCGCCGTTTGACATGTCTTTAAAAACTACTGGGCGGTAGTTTTCAGGATGAATACCTTTTTTCATTATGATATGTTTTTATATATTTATATGCGTACCTATTTTTCGGACTGCAAAGTTAAGCCTTTACTCTGATAAAAAAAAGAATTTCGGGTATTATTTCGAGTAAGGTCTGGTTTTCTTTGAAGAGATGGTTTATAAAACGTCTCTATTTGTCGCTTTTTTGAAGATGTTTTCGTGTTAGTCCAATGATTATTACTATCTTTGTCCCAGTTTTTAAGTACTAACATCAAAAATAGATAATCATGATTAATTACAAGGATCTTGGTCTCGTAAACACCAACGATATGTTTGCTAAGGCAATCAAAGGTGGGTATGCAATTCCGGCTTTCAACTTCAATAATATGGAGCAGTTGCAGGCTATTATTATGGCCGCAGTAGAAACGAAATCACCGGTTATTCTTCAGGTATCCAAAGGAGCTCGTAGCTATGCAAATCAGACTTTGCTTCGTTACATGGCTGAGGGAGCTGTTGCCTATGCAAAAGAACTGGGTTGTGAAAAACCACAAATTGTATTGCATTTGGATCACGGCGATTCTTTTGAAACATGCAAATCATGTGTTGATATGGGCTTTTCTTCAGTTATGATTGATGGTTCACATCTTCCTTATGATGAAAATGTTGCTCTTACAAAGAAAGTTGTAGAATATGCACATGCTCACGGTGTATCTGTTGAAGGCGAACTTGGCGTTTTGGCAGGTGTTGAGGATGAAGTGAGTGCAGAGCACCACACCTACACCAAACCGGAAGAAGTTGTGGACTTCGTTACAAAGACAGGTTGCGACAGTTTGGCTATTTCTATCGGTACATCACATGGTGCAAACAAATTTACTCCGGAACAATGTACTCGTGATGCAAACGGTTTGCTTGTTCCTCCTCCATTGCGTTTCGATGTATTGGAAGGTGTTGAAAAAGAGCTTCCAGGCTTCCCAATCGTACTTCACGGATCTTCTTCTGTTCCACAGGAGGAGATTGCAATCATCAATAAATATGGTGGTGCAATGAAAGACGCTATCGGTATTCCGGAAGAGCAATTGCGTAAAGCTGCTGCATCTGCCGTTTGCAAGATCAATATTGACTCAGACAGTCGTTTGGCAATGACAGCTGCCATCCGTCAGGTATTTGCTGAGAAGCCAGCTGAGTTTGACCCACGTAAATATCTCGGTCCAGCTCGTGATAACATGAAAAAGTTATACAAACACAAGATTGAGAACGTGCTAGGATCAGCTAACAAACTAGATTGATTCTCGTTTTAAGTTTACATAAAGAAGGCTGCCTCAATTGAGGCAGCCTTCTTTTATTAGGAGAGAAATCATTCTTTAATAAGCGAACAGCGGATATTTCTTCATCGTTTCATTCACCCGTTTGCGAACAGAAGTGATCACTTCTTCGTTTTCCACATTACCTAAAACAGTTTCGATCATCTCGGCGATCTCCACCATCAGATCTTCTTTTGCTCCACGAGTTGTGATTGCAGGTGTACCCAGACGGATACCGGAAGTCTGGAAAGCAGAACGGCTATCAAAAGGAACCATGTTTTTATTTACAGTAATATCAGCTTCAACAAGCACTTTTTCTGCCACTTTTCCTGTCAGATCCGGAAACTTCGAACGAAGATCCACTAACATGGAGTGATTATCAGTACCTCCCGATACGATCGTAAAACCACGTTTGATAAGTTCTTCAGCCAGTTTAGCAGCATTCTTTTTTACCTGCGACTGATATTCTTTATATTCCGGTTCAAGAGCCTCACCAAAAGCAACTGCTTTAGCGGCAATCACATGTTCAAGTGGACCACCTTGTGTTCCTGGGAATACTGCAGAGTCCAGTAATTGTGACATCATCTTGATTTCACCTTTTGGCGTTGTTTTACCCCAAGGATTTGGAAAATCTTTTCCCATCAAAATGATACCACCGCGAGGTCCCCGCAATGTTTTATGTGTTGTTGAGGTGACAATATGTGCCCATTTCAAAGGATTTTCCAATAGACCCGCAGCGATAAGTCCGGCAGGATGAGCCATGTCAATCATTAATAAAGCACCAATTTTATCTGCTATTTCGCGCATACGTTTGTAGTTCCACTCACGCGAATAGGCCGAACCTCCACCAATAATCAGTTTAGGTTGTTCTTTCAATGCAATTTCTTCCATCTGGTCGTAATTCACATAGCCACTCTCGTTTAAGTTGTATGCACAAGGAGTGTAGAGAAGTCCCGAACTGTTTACAGCCGAACCATGAGACAGGTGTCCGCCGTGCGCCAGATTGAGTCCCATAAATTTATCACCAGGATTCAGACAGGCCAATAGCACAGCACTATTTGCCTGAGCACCAGAGTGAGGTTGTACGTTTGCCCATTCAGCACCAAAAATTTCTTTTAGTCTGTCGATAGCAATTTGTTCACTTTCGTCCACTACCTCGCAACCACCATAATATCTTTTGCCCGGATATCCTTCCGCATATTTATTGGTAAGGCAAGAACCCATAGCCTGCATTACCTGGTCACTTACAAAGTTTTCGGAAGCAATCAGTTCGATGCCTTTCATCTGCCGTTGCTTTTCTCTTTCGATAATATCGAAAATTACATTGTCCCTTTTCATGATTCTATGTTTTATGATAAGAAGTTTTAAAGGCACAAATGTACATATTCTAAGAAAGCCGTACAAATAGAATGGCTGAAAAAGGATTTTCAGTACACTTTTTTAAATAGATAAAAAAAGCAAATGGTTAAAATTATAGTTCGAATGTGTTGGATTTTATAAAAATACACTATATTTGCGGTGTTGGTTAAATAAAATTATCCAATAGCGGAAGCCGAAAAGCTTAAGAGTAGGCATAAGTTAATACATAAGTGCTATGAAAAAGTTATTCTTGATGGCTGTTATGACATTATTTGTTATCGGCGTAAGCGCACAGTCTCCTCGTTGGGGTGTTAAAGCTGGTCTTAACATGGCAAATCTCGGTGGAGATATAAGCCCGGATGCTCGAATTGGATTTCATGCTGGTGTTACTGCTGAATTTGGACTTACTGAAATGATCTCGCTTCAACCGGAAGCCTTGGTTTCTCTGAAGGGTTGTGATGGTGTCGATCCTTATTACCTGGAAGTTCCTATTAATGTGAAGTTTAATTTCCCATTGAACGCAGACAAAGTTTATTTGGCTGTTGGTCCGTATGTAGCATATGGAATAAGTGGAAGCAATAACTATTTTGATGCAAATAAGAGTTTAGACTATGGTATTGGTATTGGTGCCGGTTATGACTGGGGCGAAAAGTGGGTGTTCAGTCTTGGCTATCAAATGGGTCTTGCTAATATTAATGATTTACCTGCTCCTCTTGATTGCAATAGTTCGGTA
>JAQUZH010000154.1 GCA_028691445.1 Bacteroidales bacterium
CGTATGGTAAACTCGGAATTGTTGCGTCCGATAAAATACTTCCCGGATATACTCTGAAAGGCATTGCTACCCGGTTTGGAGACGACAGAATAAGACTCAATACTGATTTGAGAGACCTCAGCCAGCCGACTCACTCCGGCCGATTCTATCTTCAGAGGAATAAGTCCGCCGCCGCCTCCGCCAAATTTCTCCTGCAACATCTCACGGATATCTCCGGTCATGATTTCACACTCGGTAAACGAGTCGCCGAGAAAGGCAATACGGAAGGGCTGGTTCAGTGAAGAGAGTGTGTTGAGCTTTTGATAGACAGGTTGCAAATAGAGACTGTCTTGTGAATAGTCCTCAATTTCAACCAATCCTTTGGGGATGATGACTCCGGCTTTGGATTTCTTTATTACGTTGCTGTCGGCAAGAAGCGTATCAACCTTGATTTGTGAAGTTGTATCCGACTTTATTTGTTTCTCTTTGATTCGGATATCGCTCAGAATATCACTTCTTTTGTACGTAAAGAAAGAGGTTGAGTAATCGGGCAACAAAGAGACAATCACCAAAAAAACGATAACTAAAGCACATACGAGAATAGCATGCAGACTGTAATCTTTCATCTTACGTTATGAGGTCAAAATAAATTTGAGCGCAAAACTACAAAATATTAATCACAATGAGGGGTATTTTGTAAAAAGCCGGTCATCTATTTTCATCTGAAGGAAGAGAAAACCGTTCCTTGGAAGTTTGACCTGGGAACAGGCTTTTCGAAAGCTGTTGCTATTCAATAAAACCTTTGGCTCTTCTGGACTCAGCATCTTCAAAATAAGCCATTGCTGTCCGCATCTTGAAAAAACCGTTTTTGCGATAGAAATCTTCTTTTCCAGGAGACGCATACAGAATAAGGTTAAAGCCGGGAAGTTCTTCTCTGATTGTCTGAATGACCATTTTACCCAATCCTTTGCCTTGGTAGGAGGGTTCAATCGCGACGTCATAAATCGCCGCCTGAGACACACCGTCACTTATCGCCCTGCCAAATCCGACCAATGTCTCCTTGTCAAAGATGAAGATGGTAGAGGTGCTGTTTCGGAATGCTCTTTCCTGAACGACAGGGTCATGGTATTTCATTCCCACGCTCTTTATTATTGCCACGACCTCTTTAAAATCAATTCCTTCGCAGCTATTCTGTATTCTATATAACATATCCTGTGGTTATTTTTCTCTTCTTGCTATGTAAGATTGGATTCGTTTCGTTCTTCATTCACGACAAATATACGCTTTATTTGTCGTGAATGGATAAATTTACTCTTTTCAAAACTCGATCAGATGAAATAAATAAGCAGAGTATCCTTTGTCATTGTGAGAATGATTATATTTGTAGCTAAAATCGGATAAAGTATGGAAGAAATTAAATTTAAACATGTAGTTCCGATTCAGTTGCGCTTTAGCGACTTTGATTCGATGGGTATTCTGTATAATGGTGTTTACCTCTCCTTTTTTGATCTGGGTAAATCCTATTACTTCAATGATGTCTTGCCCAATGTGAATGCACACAAGGATATGGGAGTTGTGGTTGCCAAGAACTATGTAAACTATTTTGTGCCTATCTATCCCAATGAGAATGTGGCAGTGGAGACTGCAGTAATGGAAATTGGAAATAAAAGCATCAAGTTAAATCAGCGAGTGATTGATATTAACACGAAGGAAGTGAAGAGCATTTGCGAAACCGTAGTGGTCGGGTTTGATGTGAAGACACAGACTTCGACGCTCATTTCGGATGCATGGAGAAAAGCCATCTCTGCTTTTGAAGGACGCGACTTTAGCAAAGCAGAGTAATTTCTGCGAATATTTTCATTTAAAATGAGGTCGGTTTAATTAAAAAGACTTACTTTGTAGTGTTTTTGTACCATTTTATTCATTAACTCTACCAATCTTAGCACGCTATCATGAAAAAAATCTTATTTCTGTGTTTTCTCTGTGTGGCCGGAAGCTTACACGCTCAGGCTTCTTCCAAGAGTATAACCCCTGAACTGGAAGATGCCTTGTTATGGGAAATTTCCGGCAATGGACTGACCAGTAGTTCCTTTCTCTATGGCACATTTCATACGATGAACGGTTCGTTTCTGGACAGTGTGCCACACTTTTACACCTCTTTGGGTAAAGTGAAACAGGTGGTGGCGGAAGTGGATATGGTCAATCAGAAAATAATTTCGCCTCAACAGGAAGATATTATGAGTTTTGCAATGCCAAAGGACACCACCTATCCGATGCTCTTTTCAAACGAAGATTTCAAGTATGTCGATTCTTGTTTGACGAAAGTGATGCAACAGAAGATGTATTCGATCCTGAAACCGGCCTATACTTCGTTGATGTACACGATCCTTTCCACCACTACACAGGAGAATATTCAAACAGGTCTGGATAAGTTTATCCTGACAAAGGCATCTGAGAACAATCAGAAAGTGGTTGGGCTTGAGACGATGGAGGAGCACATGAAGATTGTCTATGGTTTCTACAAATCGATGTGCGCAGGCAGTGTGAAGGATCAGGCAGACATGTTGCTGTTTCAACTGCGAAATCCGCAACTCACAAAAGAGGTGATGAAGGAGATGGAGTCGTTGTATCGCCGACAAATGTTAACCAAACTGACAGAACCTTCTCAAAAGATGGAGGGAAAGATAAAGGAGTTTTTCCCTCAATATTCAGATGCAAAGGCCGAAGAGGCATCCGAGAAAATGATGGCTGATCTGGTCGATGTACGTAATGACAACTGGCTGAAAAAGATCCCGCAAATGATAAAAGACAACTCTTCCTTGATCGCCGTGGGAGCGTTGCATCTGACAGGTGAGAAGGGACTGATCAATCAGCTTCGGAAGATGGGATACACGCTGAAACCAGTCAAGTAAAATAAAGCAAGAGTTCGGTTATGAAAAAGAGTTATATACTATTTATGCTCTGCTTGTTGGGAGTTGCAGGCTGCGATTTTTCTGCTCAAAAAGAAGAACTTCCCGACATGCAAGACGCTCTTTTGTGGAAGATTTCCGGCAATGAACTGGCGGAACCTTCCTTCCTCTTTGGTAGCTTTAATGGTATTCCGGGTTCCTTTCTGGATAGTGTCGTAGGATTTAAGACCGCATTTAAATCGGTCAAACAGGTGATGTTGGCTACCGATAAAGAGACTGCAGAGAGGGGTACAAACCTTGGCAATACCGATTTCTTAGATAAAGCCATGAGCGACTCTTTCTCTATATTAATGCCGTCTGATACGACCTATCAAATGCTCTACAATTCGAACGACTATGCTTTTGTAGATGACGAACTCAGTACATTAATACCCGGCTATTCAAAGAAAAAACCGATTGTTGTGGCTCATGAGTATATGAGGTCGATACAATCTTTGCAAGAAGATGGTGAAGGCGATAATCTACTGGAGCTTGCCATCATGGAACAAGCGAAGGGTGCAACGCTCCCTTTAGTCAAACTGGATGAGCTAAAAGAGCGTCCGACAGATATTGAACAATCCTCGATCTATGTGCCAACGAGTGTGAACAGTTTGAAAGAGCAGGCGCTTGGACTCTTGGTTTTGTTGAAAGCCAAACCTGTCTACATGAATATTCAGTTGCAGATGGACTCTATGTATCGTCGACAAGTGCCCGGCGAACTGTATCTTCCCATCAATGAAGGTGTAGATAATATCTACACTATGCTCCAAGAAATTCCAGAGTTTACGATGAAAAAAGCCTTTAAGGATAGCGCAATATCTCGACTGAACAGCTATCTGGGTTACAAGACAGACCAAAAGAATAATCTGTGGATGAAAACGATCCTTAGGGCCATCAAAAAACAACCGACATTCATTTCTGTTGGCGTGTTCCATCTGATTGGTGAAAGTGGTTTAATTAATCAGCTCCGGCAATATGGTTATACTGTGGAACCGGTATTATCTGAAAAGGAATAACAGAACGCTAAAAACGGAAGAAGCATGAAGAGACGCACAGCCGTATGTATTCTGTATTGTATAGTCTGTCTGAATCTGCAGACTCTATCTTCCGCAGCAAATGCAAAAGAGGATAACGCCTTGCTGTGGGAAATCTCAGGTAGAGGACTTAAGAGATCTTCTTTCTTGTTTGCTGTCAGGAATACAGTGGATAGTACGTTTCTAGGACGTGTAGAACGGTTTTATACCACCTTTCATGCCATCGAACAGGTTGCTGTGGAGGTAAACACGCTCAATATGAATCCAACCTCTTTGGCGGCGGTGAAAGAGAGTTGCTCGATGAAAATGAAAAGTTACGGTGCGCCTCTGATGCCATTAGATACCACGTATCAAATGCTCTATAATGCATCAGATCTTGCCTTTGTGAACGCTCGACTCACAAGTTCTATTCCTTCTTATGATCGCTATACACCCTATGATAATGCCATGAGTTATTTGCGCCACATGGATCCTGCAAAAAGATACAATGCGCCATCAACCAGTGTTGGTGTAGGAATGGATTTGCACATTATGAATCTGGCACGCAACAATTTCAAGAAGTTGACAGGATTGGTTTCCGACAAGGAGTTTTTGTCCTTTAAGAATGCAATACCATCTCCTTATGTTTTACGGCAAAGTCTGAAAGCACAGGCTTTGGGGCTTTTATTGATGCTCAAAGCGGGCGAAGAGATCAATAGTTTACCTGATCAGATCGATTCGATCTACCTCAAGCAGGATCTAGACGAACTCAATGTGCCGATCGATCGTCTGATCCAGCATGTCAGAGGAACACTTGCCGATATCTCTGATAATGGTTTGAAAAAGGCTTATACCGCAGCTCTCATGGAGCATTTTAACGGCTACTATGGTTTGGATTCGCAAAAGAGAGTGACCAAGTGGATGGAGAGAATCCCCTCTTTGATGAAAAAGAACCGTACGTTGATTGCCGTAGATGCGCGCTATGTGATTGGTACCACCGGATTGATCAACCAGCTTCGTGCTTATGGGTATACAGTGACTCCTGTAAAGCATAAGTAATATAATTAGTTCCCAATCGTGTTCGTAATAATGGTCAGCTATGGATAATATCGAAGTGAACAAAGATTTGATTGCATATTGCGGTTTGTATTGTGGTGCATGTCGCCAGTACCTCGCAAAGAAATGTGTAGGCTGTATGAACAATGAGAAGGCTAGCTGGTGTAAGATCCGAACCTGTTGTCAGGAGAAGCAGATAGCTAATTGTGCCGGTTGTGCCTTAGACGCAGGCGATTGCAAACAGTACACAAACCTGATCAGTAAAGCATTTTCCTATCTCTTTAACTCCAACAGACCGGCTTGTATCCACATGATAAAAGAGGTGGGTGAGGAGGCTTTTGCTGCAAAGATGGCCGAGGCCAGGATGCAAACTTTAAAGCGGAAATAACCGTGCTCATTATAAAACGTAGTATCATCTCCATGAATAAAAAGAATCTCTACCCCTTGCTGGTCTGTATGCTGCTGATCAGTAACCTCTCCATGGTGTCGGCTCAGGAAGACGACGAGGAACCGATCACGCTGACAGCCGCTACGTTTGATTTGGCGGCCGCAACCAATGATGTGATCTATATCGACAGTGTGGCACACCTGATGGATCAGTCGCCGTTGAGCACTTTTCCGGAGTATAAAAAGATTCTTTTTGATGGCACAGTCGCTGATTTCTACAAGTTAATGCCTCGCGCTACTTCTGCCCGCATCGGACTGAAGGATAAGGAGTATTCGGCGCAATGGGTCCTTGTGGATAGTATGTTGTATCTGAGTGATGTCTCTTTTTTGTACGCTGTGGGAAAGAAAAAGGTGATACCCTCCATGGTGAAAGATAAGGTGGAGATTCAAGTCATTGATTGCGTGATTGGAGATCAATACTATAAAATGTTGGAGACGTTGACGGGAACCAAGTTTATGCAAAAGAGACTGCTTGTTTACTCCAACGTGCCAGTGAGCCGTTTTGGTTTGATGCCTGCTCTGTGGGTCAATGGGGTCGTAAAGATGAAGCGGGTCATTGATCCGTTGAAGGAAACGCTGGAAGAGTGGGAGAAGGTGCCCTACCGACAGCTTACTTTTGAGGGGGGCAGATTGACTGAGATGAGAGAGGTCAAATAAGAATCAGATAGAACGGATGAAAGTGGAAATAAGTAGTTACCTTTGTAACCTAAATAGAGCATACTGATGAAAAGAAACACGACAGATTATTCCTTGTTATTTCAACCCGGGAAACGGATGAGATCACGCATAGAGATAGGTAAAATGCTTTTGGCCTCGGGTATGGTCATTCTTCCTTTTGCTTCCGGTAAGGCGGGCAAACCGGGCACCAAACCAAAGAGTCCGAATGTCGTTTTTATCCTTGCCGACGATCTGGGTATCGGTGACCTCGGATGCTACGG
>JAQUZH010000155.1 GCA_028691445.1 Bacteroidales bacterium
CCAATTACCGACAAAGAGGGTTATCTGGATCTCAAGCCTGTAGGTGTCTATCAAAATGGAATACGCATGGTATTCAAGGCCTCCTTCATGCCTGAGTCGCATTTAGAGACCGGAGGTTCGCCTGTTGAGGTTACATTATGCGACTATGCATCAGCAGGAAATACGATCGATGCGCGTTCGTGGTTCAGAGTTTGGCTTCCGCAGCTGTATGATTCCAAACAATAAAAGAATAAAACTACTTACCATTTAAATCTTATTGTTATGATTATTGGAGTACCAAAAGAAATTAAGAACAACGAAAACCGCGTAGGAATGACCCCTGCCGGCACTAAAGAGTTAGTGAAACACGGTCATACTGTATATGTTCAACATACGGCAGGTGAGAATAGTGGCTTTTACGATGATGAGTATATTGCAAATGGTGCAAAGATTTTACCTACCATTGAAGATATTTACCAGATTGCGGAAATGATCGTCAAAGTGAAAGAACCGGTCGAACCTGAATATGATTTAATTCGGGAAAATCAGTTGGTATTTACTTACTTTCATTTTGCAAGTGATGAAACTCTTTTGCATGCCATGATTAAGAGCAAAGCTATTTGCCTGGCCTATGAAACTGTATGGGACAAACGGGGTGAGTTACCCTTACTGATTCCAATGTCAGAAGTAGCCGGAAGAATGGCCATCCATGAAGGCGCCCGTTTTCTGGAGAAACCACAAGGTGGAAAAGGTATTCTGATCGGAGGAGTACCGGGAGTCAAACCGGCGAAAGTACTGGTACTTGGCGGTGGTGTCGTAGGTTACAATGCCGCACTGACTGCTGCAGGTATGGGTGCCGATGTAGTGCTGACGGATATCTCGCTTCCACGTTTGCGTTATCTGAGTGAAGTATTACCTCCGAATGTAAAGACGCTGTATTCATCCTCTTACAATATTGAAAAAGAATTGCCTGACACTGATCTGGTTATCGGTTCGGTATTAATTCCTGGTGCTAAAGCACCTCATCTGATCACAAAAGAGATGATCAAACTTCTGAAAAAAGGAAGCGTTCTTGTGGATGTCGCCATTGATCAGGGAGGATGTTTTGAAACGTCTCACCCTACCACGCATACGGATCCGGTATTCATGGTAGATGGTATCGTTCATTATTGTGTCGCTAACATCCCCGGTGCAGTTGCCTACACTTCCACATTAGCGCTGACTAACGCGACTTTGCCTTATACCATTCAGTTGGCAAACAATGGCTGGGAGAAAGCATGTGCACAAGATCAGGGTTTGAAATGCGGATTGAATGTCGTGAACGGTAAAATCGTATTCCCTGCCGTGGCAGAAACTTTCGGTCTCAAATGTGACTGACTGTAAGTGTTTCGATTGAACGTTTATTCTCTCTCTTACTTACCGAAGAGCAAATATCTGCTCGGATAAATCAATACACTCATCACATAATTTTCTTCTTACACTTAAAAAGCAATGTGATCTTTCTTCAATAGACTATAGACTTCTATGTCTGTAAATACATTGTCAACCAGTAGTTCACCATCACGTTCTATGCCCTCCAGTGTAAAGCCCAATCTCTTCGGAATATTCTTACTTTGAATATTACCGACAGCACATCTAATAAAGATCCGGTGCATTCCCAAATCCTTAAATGCAAAATTGACCAAGGCTTTCAAGGACTCGGTTATGATTCCTTTATGCTGATAATCGGCAGAGAGCCAATACCCGATTTCTGTCTCCTTATTCGTTTTGTCCGTACCCTTAAAGCCGATTAGCCCCACAAATACACTTTGATAATGAATCACGAAGACGTAATTCCATGTATCCTCCGGTGCTTCAATCACAGACAGCACAAAATTCTCACTATCTTTTATTTCATGGGTCTCATCTACAAAAGGCAACCACTTTCTGAAATATTCACGCTGACTGTCCAACGAGTGAAAGATATCCGTTGCATCATACAACTCAAGCTCTTTGAGTACTATCTCTTTTGTTACCTGTATGACCAATAATTCTCTCATAAATACAACTCTACAATTTTCGTTATTAAAAAATGCCCACTCCTCTTTTTTACTTCAGATAGTTGTTCATAAACTCCATTTTCGGGGCATAGACCCTCTCTTCCCATATCTTCTGATAGGAAGGCTGCTCCACATGATGTGCACGATAAGGAACCGGATAAAAGATCTTCTCTCCTTTCGACTGATTGACAGCCGCATAGATGGATGAGGAAGGGCAGGTGAAGTCAATCAGTCCGACCTCAGCAACAATGGTCGCCTTACAACCTCTCAGCAAATGAGCTGTATCATAATAGGGCAATGTAGCGAGCATTTTGGCTTTGTCGTAAGGCTGTTCAAATAGTTGTGACCACCCCCCTCTACGCCCTACCAGTGAACCACCCCAGTCGCACATCGCAGGAACAGTAACAACTGCGGCAGTCACTCTGTCATCCAGTCCGGCAGCCGCCAGTGCCTGACCGCCACCCTGACTCTCGCCTACAACCAAAATACGTTTACCGTCCCATTCCGGCTGACTGCAAAGAAAATCAAGCGTCCGCATAATGCGTAAGTACATACCTCTGTAATAGATATCTTCTTTGCTTTCCAAGCCTTTCAGGTAGTAATCTTTCAATTCTCCCTCTTCCAAACCTGCATAATACTCTTCCGGCTGTCCGTTGAGCATGCCGTGCGCATTCAGATCAAAACAGAGCGTTCCATTGCCCATCTTGGCGTAGGGCATAATACTCCATGTCTCGGTGCGGCACCAACTTCCTTTTACACCTGCCGCATGCAGATAGAGCACGATTGGAAGCGACTTGGGTTTGGCCGCTGTTGGTTTGGCGAAATAGCCACGCACCGGCTTGGGACTGGTACAATTGATTTCCATATCCAAACATTGAAAATCTTTCTCATCAACGTAGACCGGAGTGGATTTTACCTGCATAGGAAGGGCGCGCAACTCTTTTCTTTGGGCTTTCCAATAACGCTTCAAATCCTTTGGATAACGGGTACCGGGCGTGTATTTCTCCGGATCAACAATCAATCCGATGCTGGCATACTCTTTTCCTGAACGCACATCAAAGATGACTGTCGTCGGACCGCTCAGCGTTTCATCAAACACAACCAGCGTGTCGCCCTGAAATTTGATCTTTTGCAGGGTCGTCTGACTATCGTTATAGTTCTTGATTATCTTGATGGAAAGCGAATCTTTTACTGCATCTGATGCAAACAAAGTGACCCGCGCTTTCTCTCCCGTCTTGTAAATGCCCGATTCATTCGACTGACGAAGAACGATGTTTTGTCCCAAGGAGATGGAACAGAAAGTAAAGTAGAAAAGAAATGCAACTAAATGGAAACCAGATTTTTTCATGTTGTTATTTAAATTATTACTTTGGACGATTATCTTGCTTTCGAAAGAGATTGACAAGGAGTAAGCCAAGTGCAATGCCCCAAACAATGCTCATGCCTAATGAAGTTGAGAAGGGAGAAGAATCACTCTTGGAAGCGAAATATGTATAGTAGAGGTAGCCAACTGCTCCTCCGCTGATGGTTCCTAAAAAATAATAGACATTCTTTTTCAACCACTTTTTCATCTTTTATCACGATTACTTTCGTTCCACTTTGATTACCTGTGAAAAAGTCCGGAAGAAGTCTCTTCAGGAGCTGTTCCGCTTTGTCCATTCTGTTTTACGAAATAGGCGCACAAATATATTGATTATTATTCGTTGACACCCACTTTTATAGATTTCAATTGAGTATGGTCAAAGAAAAAAACGTATTATATTTGTATCGTTGAAAAAGGACAAATACAGAACTATGAAACAAAAGGTGATCTCCCTCCTGTCTGTCTGCCTACTCATTGCATGGGGACTTTCAGTTTCGGCACAAAACAAAGTGTTCATCCATCCGGGTATACTTCACAACGCGGCTTCTCTGCAACATATCCGAGAGGTGGCTGTCAAGCATACCATGCCTGAATATGGTTCGTACGAACTGTTAAAGAGCCATCCTTGTGCCAGTGCGGACTACAAGATGAAGGGACCGTTTCCTGTGATTTCAAGGGATTGTGAATATGGCTATACGAAAGAAAAGTAATATATCGACTACTCAATCAACACACAAATGAAAACAAAAACAGGTATCCTCACAGCACTCTTATCTCTATTGGTAATAATCAATAGTGTGGCACAGGTAAAGAAACCCTTCCGTCTCTCTTCGCCCGACAAACGAACCGTCATGGAGGTAGGAAGCGACAAGCAGGGAGAGTTGCGCTATCGGGTGTTGTACGGCAAACAAGAAGCTATCGCATGGTCTGATCTGGGACTTGACGTAAAGGGTCATTCAGCAGGAGAAATAAAGGCGATAAAGGAGATCAAACGAGATAGCCGTTCGGAGACGTTTGCATGGCCTTTGGGCGAAAACGACTCCATTACCAACAACTACAACGAACTGCTGCTGACGTACACAGATGCCTCTTTGTTGTTCAACCTGAACATACGGGTATTCAACGGTTCGGTAGCCTTTCGATATGAGATTCCTCAGCAAACTGCTTTTCAGAGCAACGGGATTACAAAAGAGCGCACGACCTTTCAGTTGACCAAACCGGGTATCATGTATCAATACAACCAAGAGTCTATATTCACTCCTACCGCCATCGATACGCTCTCCAAAACCTGCGATTTTCCTGCTACTATTCATGCAGGGAAGCTTTATCTCAGTATTGGTGAGGCGGACAACAGGGGATACACGAAAGCCGAACTGGTAAAGGGTAACGCATCGAATAGTCTGGCGGTTGCTTTTCCGAGAGACAAAGAGGTACGGACGGGCGATTCGTTTCAGTCTCCATGGCGCACCATCAGCATAGCCCAAACAGCCATCGGATTGCATGATTACAGCGAACTCAATCTGAAACTCACGCAGACAGATGTAAAAGAAGTGCCCGGCTGGATCAAACCCGGCAAACTAATCAGAGCGCAGTTGACCACTCAAAGCGGTGTTGAATGTATCGATTTTGCTGTAAAGAACAATCTCCAGTACATCATGTTTGATGCCGGATGGTATGGAGCCGAGTTTCGTTCGACTTCTGATCCGACGCAGGTGATCCCGCAAATCGATATGCCCAAAGTGATTCAATATGGAAAAGAGAAGGGCATCGGCGTGATCCTTTATGTCAATTACGTCGGACTCAAAGCGAAGCTGGACACCATTCTGCCCCTCTTCAAACACTGGGGAGTGAGCGGAATGAAATTTGGATTTGTGGACGGATTGACACAGGATGGTCTTACCTGGCTGGTCTCTGCCATCCGGAAAGCAAACGACTATGGGTTTGTCATTGATATCCACGATAACTATAAACCCACCGGATTGAGCCGAACCTATCCCGCACTGCTTACACAGGAAGGCATTCGTGGCGATGAAAATAGTCCGGATGCGTTTCATACGACCGTACTGCCCTTTACCCGTTTTCTGGCCGGACCGGCAGATTTTACCTTTTGCTACCCGAATACATCAAACAAATACAGCAAGAACCTGAAGGTAAGTAATGCGCAACAGCTGGCCCTGACGGTCGTCTATTTCAGTCCGCTACAAGCTCTTTTCTGGTACGGCAAACCGACCGAATATACCAATGAAGGAGAAATTGAGTTCTTCAAGTATGTGCCGACCGTGTGGAACGAATCGCATTATCTGTGCGGAGAGATCGGCAAAAATATCAGTGTGGCCCGTCGTAAGGGGGATACCTGGTTTGTCGGCAATGTAGCGGGATTGGAAGAGTGGAACAGTCGTGTGCAGCTGGATTTCCTGACGAAAGGAAAGGCGTACACCGCCACGGTGTATGAAGACGACGGCGCGGGAAGCATCCGCAAACGCACAGAGCAAGTGAGAAAAGGTGAGTCGCTGCCTTTCGAGATAAAAGCAAAAGGGGGTCAGGCGATCATCATCCGCCCTGCCAATTGATGGGTTCTCTTCCTAAAAACTGACGGTTCGCTCCGAACTTTTGTCCGTATGTTTTGCTTGAAACATACGGACATTTGTATCGTTTCACAGCTGTGAAACGGAAGAAACTTCAGGATCGAAACAAATTCTATTTGGATTTTCGCGAACGAAAGAGGCTGTTAAGAGGCAAATAGTGTGCGAACGCCAATTTGGGGAAAGCAAAAAACATGCGCGGACCGGTGTACGCCATGACCTTCCTCATCCGTTGGCGCATGTCGGGCTTGTAGCAATGAATGGTACATTTCTTACAGGCAGACTTACCCTCATGCGTTCAGATGCGTTTCTCACCTTCTCCGAAAACTCTGCTTTTGCTTTTGGTATGTTCATTGTGTAATTTACTACGGGGTTGATGATGGGTGAAAAACTGTCGAATTGATGAATGACA
>JAQUZH010000156.1 GCA_028691445.1 Bacteroidales bacterium
CTCAACTGGTACTGATGGGTAATCCGGCAATTACGGCATATAATCCCAATAATGGGGAACAGCTTTGGAGAGTGGAATGTCTGAGTGGAGAAGTAGGCTCCAGTGCTTGTAGCTCCAACGGCGTTGTCTATGGGGCGAGCGAATATGCCAAACTGGTTGCTATTAACGCTACGGATGGAACTGTTCTTTGGGAAGCAAATGATTTTCTGCCGGAAGTGTCTAGTCCGGTAGCCACAAAAGACAATGTCTATTTGGCAACCAGCTACGGAACTGTTGCCTCCTACGATAGTAAAACGGGGAAACTAGGTAAAGTACATGAACTGAATGGCTCACAATTCTATTCATCCCCAATCATTGCCGAAGGAAAGATTTTCCTTTTCAGTAATGAGGGAAAGATGCATGTGTTTTCTGCTGACGCAGAGTTTCGTCTGTTGCAATCTTTCGAAACAGGAGAAAAGACGTTTGCCACTCCCGCCTTTACCGACAATAAGATTGTGGTGCGCACTGAAAAGAGTATTTACTGTGTAACAGCAAATTGATATGGCATGTACTTGTGATACTAGTAAAGTAGAAACCAATGAGGCGACAATTGCCCGGGTGGATGCGATTATTGACCGAATAGGGAAGACACGCGATATTGTTATTCCCTTGTTGCAAGCATTGCAGCAGGAATTCAGTTATCTTTCTTCGACAGCAGTTGAACGAATTTATGAACAGACAGAGATAGACCGGGCGCAATTGATTAGCGTTTCTACTTTCTATTCTCAATTTCGGCATATCCCTTATGGCAAACACCTTATCAAGGTCTGCACCGGTACTGCCTGTCATGTGAAAGGTGCTGGAAATGTCTATGATTCATTTATCCGTGAACTAAAAATAGAGAATGGCAGTATAACAACTGAAGACAAGTTGTTTTCCATCGAGAAAATAGCTTGTTTAGGTTGTTGCACACTGGCTCCAGTCGTTCAGATTGATGAGAAAATATATGGTCACGTACTCCCGGGAAAGGTAAATGAGGTCATTGAGGACTTTCTGCTTCTTCAAGGAAACATTGAAAAAGAAGAGACAGCACATGCCCGCCGAAAGATAGCCGGAGAAATCCGTCTGGGAATGGGTTCGTGTTGCCAGGCCAGTGGTTCTTCAGACATATATAAGGAGCTTCTGTCTGCTTCTGCTCAGTTGGGTATTCAGGTTAATATTAAACCTGTAGGTTGTGTGGGCGTTTGTAATAAAGTGCCTTTGATTGATGTTGTCCTTCCTGACGGTTCGATTACCCGTTATCCTAAAGTAAAAGCATCTGAAATTAAAGAGATTCTTCATCATCACTTTAAACCGGCAGGATATCTGAACCGATTAAAAAACAACTTTCTAAACCATGTTGATACAATCCATACCGATGTTACCTGGGACAATGTGATCTGGAAGTCTGAACATGAACGAACAGGAGTGATAGATACATTTCTCACCGGACAAAAACATATCTCTACAGAAGGATTTGGCTTTCTCGCTCCTTTACATATTGATGAGTATATTGCACACTCAGGCTTTGATGCTTTGAAAAAAGTACTTTCTTGTGACAGAAAAGAGATTATTAGTACAATACTGAAAAGTGGTATTCGTGGACGAGGAGGAGGTGGTTTCACTACCGGTAAGAAGTGGGAGATTGTAGCCTCATCGCTCAATAAGGATAAATACGTCATTTGCAACGGTGACGAAGGAGATCCGGGTGCTTTTATGGACCGAATGATGCTTGAGTCTTATCCTTACCGCGTCATTGAAGGAATGATTATTGCAGGTTATGCCGTTGGAGCTAATAATGGAATCTTTTATATCCGTGCCGAATACCCGCTGGCTGTGACACGTATCCGTGCCGCTCTCCAGTTCTGCAGGGAACATAATCTGATTGGCGAACATATTGCTGGCAGCAATTTCTCGTTTGATGTCTCTATTTTTGAAGGTGCGGGAGCTTTTGTTTGCGGTGAAGAGACTGCGCTTATTGCATCGATCGAAGGTGAACGGGGATTCCCCAAACAGCGTCCTCCTTATCCTGCCGTTGAGGGACTTCACGGCAAACCCACATTGGTCAACAACGTGGAGACATTGAGCCAGATAGCTTATATTATCAATAACGGATCCGATCAATATAGTCAAATAGGTACGAAGGGAAGCAAAGGAACAAAAGTCTTTGCTCTGGCAGGTAAGATACGGTTTGGCGGACTGATTGAGGTTCCGATGGGTATTACACTGAATCAGATTATTAATGATATCGGAGGGGGAGTAGATGGAGGCGAAAAGCTGAAAGCAGTACAGATAGGAGGACCTTCCGGTGGTTGTATCCCAGCCCATTTATGTGATGTACAGGTTGATTTTGACGCCTTTAATCAGATGGGAGCTATGATGGGTTCCGGAGGATTGGTCGTCTTGAGCGAAAGCGATTGTATGGTGGATATGGCCCGCTATTTTTTGAGTTTTACGTGCGATCAGTCTTGTGGGAAATGTACCTTTTGCCGTGTTGGTATTCGTCGTATGCTTGATATTCTCGAAAAGTTGTGCAGTGGAAAAGCAGAGATGGCGGATATTGATACCTTGGAACAATTGGCCTTGAATGTAAAGAAGGCCTCTCTGTGTGGTCTGGGCAAAACAGCTCCTAACCCGGTACTCACTACCCTAAAGTATTTTCGTGAGGAATACGAGGAGCATGTCAAAGGAATCTGCAAGACAGGTACGTGCAAAGGTATGATTAAATATGTTGTTACCGATGATTGTATAGGCTGTACCCGCTGTGCGAAAGCTTGTCCGGTGGATGCTATTCCTTATACACCTTATGAAGTTCATACGATTGACACGGACAAGTGTGTACTCTGCGGATTGTGTGTAAACGAGTGCAAGTATGATGCCATTCACAAGGTGCCGTTACGATCCATTTAAAATAAACGAAAGAGAATATGGTGATTACAATAGATCATGAAAGTGTCGAAGTGTTCAGTGGTGAGACGATATTGGAGGTTGCCCGCAGGACGGGACATGCAATTCCCTCTCTCTGTTATGCCAAAGAATCTGTCCATAAGTCGTCTTGTATGGTTTGCGCCGTAAAGAACTGTGACAACGGTCAGATTATACCCTCTTGTACAACCCTTCCAACAGAAGGAATGCATGTTGAGACTGACAGTGAAGAAGTGCGGCTCATTCGTTCATTATCACTTGAATTGTTGCTTAGTGATCATCGGGCTGATTGTGATGCACCCTGTATCATGGTCTGTCCGCAAGGATTAAATATTGAGCGGATGCTACACTACTATGACGGCGGTCACTTTGGTGAGGCATATCGTGTGCTTGATGCAGCTTTCTTGCTTCCGCAGATTGCGTGCGATACATGTAAAGCACCTTGCGAGAAAGTGTGTCGTCGTGGATCGATAGATCAACCTGTATCTATCCGTACGATTATCCGGGAGATAGCTGCTAAAGCTTATCCTACTTCTCCGGAAGCTGGAAAGAAAGGCTGGAAATTGGATAAGAACAGATTTCAATCCCGCATCGGAAGGTTTACAGAAAAAGAGAGTGCGTTGCTGAAAGCAACGATCCATACATCTTCTAATTGTCTGCATTGCACCTGTGCCGGACAAACAGGTTGCAAACTTCGTCTGTTTGCTACAGAAGCAGGAATCAAGCGTTCGCGCTATGAAAGCTACTCCGCCTTACCTGCCATGCAAAAGATTCAAGTGAGCGGGAAGCTGTGGTTTGAACAGGCAAAGTGTATTCGTTGTGGCCTTTGTGTGTATAACAGTGAAGATGGTTTTACTTTCAAAGGGAGAGGATTTGGTATGCAAGTGGTCATACCCGATGAAAGCAAGAACAATATGGAGGAAGAGATGGCAGAATTATGTCCGACAGGAGCCTTGTATATATTGGAAAAGTAACAATTTAAAAGGAAGGGTGAATATGAAACGAATAGCACTACTTGGGGTACTGACATCACTGTTAATAAGCTGCACAAGCACAAGTGATCGCAGTGACGAGAAAGGCAGCATGGACTGGCTCTTGTTTCGTGGAGATGCCGCTTTGAGTGGATATACGCATACGCTACTTCCGGATGAGCCTGTGTTATTGTGGAGTTATAAGAGTGGTTCGCCGACAGTATCCTCACCGATTGTAAAGGATGGAACAACCTATTGGTGCGATAAGAAAGGCCATATTCAGGGTGTCAATCTTGAGGGCAAACTTACCTTTGATTATGCCATGAACACAGCCGTTGAAGCAACTCCGATGATCCATGATTCAGTGCTTTATATAGGAAGGATTGATGGGAATATGACTGCAGTTTCTCTTATCACAAAGGATACGCTCTGGAATTACGAGACGCTGGGACAGATCTCCGCTTCACCTAATTATATAGATTTCGAAGGGCGGCAAGCGATTGTGTTTGGCAGTTATGACAATTTCCTTTACTCTGTTGATTCCCGTACTGGCAAACTGATCAACCGATTCGAATCGGGGTATTACCTGAATGGAGCGGTCGCCCTTAAGAAGGGATATTTTTTCTTTGGCGGATGTGATTCATGGCTCCGTATTGTTAACTGTCAGACCGGACTTCCTTCTGATTCATTGTTGTTGGATGCTTACGTTCCGGCATCTCCGGCGATTAAGGGAGCCTATTGTTATGTAGCCGACTATTCCGGCAATATGTACGAACTCCAGTTGGATGAGGGTAAGATCGTCCGTCATAAGAAGATCATTAAATCAACGAATGAGAATGCCTCTTTTGTGTCTGTACCCTCTATTACCTGCGAAACAGTCTATGCTCTTTCTGATGAACGATATTTATATGCAATCAACCGAAAAGACGGAAGAGAGATCTGGAAATATATGCTCAAAGGAAATGTCGGGGAGAGTTCGCCGGTGGTTTGTGAAGACAAGGTGATTGTTTGCACTAAATCCGGGATTGTCTCTATTCTGGATGCAAAAAAAGGAGTATTGGAATGGGAATATGACACAGGAGAAACAATCGTCGGTTCGCCGGCAATTATAAAGAACCATTTCTTTATTCTCACAACAAAAGGGACCCTATTATGTTTTGGAAATAAACAGTCTTAATCAAGAAAAAGATATGTCACTAATCAGAATGTCAGATATAAAGAAGAGTTTTCGGGATGGTGAGAATCAGCTGAATAATGTGCTTCGTGGAATAGACTTAGAAATTCAGAAAGGAGAGTTTTTAGCCATAAAAGGAGCTTCCGGTTCAGGTAAGACGACACTTCTGTCTATTCTGGGAACATTGATTCAACCCGATGGTGGAAGCTATTTATTGGATGGTGTTGAAAGAGCAACTCCGGGTATGGATCTCTCTTCGGTACGCAACAAACAGATTGGATTTGTCTTTCAGGATCATCGGTTGATGCCACAATATACTGCTATGGAGAATATCTTATTGCCGGTATTGGCCTATTCCTCGAAGGTGGAAGAGACGGAGATGGAGTATGCCTGTCAATTAATGGAGTTGACACGTATCTCAGGAGTAGCTCAGCAATATCCTTCAACATTATCCGGAGGAGAAGCAAGCCGTGTGGCTGTTTGCCGTGCATTAATCAGGAAGCCATTGTTGCTTTTGGCCGACGAACCGACCGGACAATTAGATGCTGAGAATGCCTGGAACATCGCAACATTGCTTTCCGAGATTAATAAAAGTTTGCAGACAACGATCGTTATGGTGACCCACTCCGACGAAACCTCTTCCGTCGCTCACCGGATACTCACATTAAAAGAAGGAGTCCTGCAATGAAAATGAATAGTCTGACAGGTAAGAATAGACGTTATTACAGTCGATATTACAAGTTGATAGCGATTGCATCACTTATCACGGTTGCCGTCATCATCGGTAGCATGGTGGTGGGTGACTCCGTTCGTATGACACTTGTCAGGCAAGTAGAGGAGCGTTTAGGTAGTACGGAAACCGTTGTTTTCTCACGCAACTCGTTTATCTCCGATCGTATATTAAAGTCTCCTTTACTGGAAAAATCTGCAAGAGGTATCTTGTTAACCAATGGTTTTGTATCACAGGGAGGGAAACTGATTCCGGTGTATGTCTGGGGAGTGGATGACGGTTCTGTTGCCAAAGATTCCGTGAAGATGAATCCCGCATTGGCAGCAGAAATGAAGCAGGAAGGGCAGACTGATATCGTACTTCGCTTACCGGCCAGTGGATTGGTTCCATCCGGTTCGTTGTTTGTTACAGAAAACTATACCTCTAGTCTGCGGCTCTCTTACAGTGGAATAATTCCGGTAAAAGAAGGAGGTAATATCAGCCTGAAAAACGAGCAGATAATTCCTTTTAATATTTTCGTAAACAGGCAGG
>JAQUZH010000157.1 GCA_028691445.1 Bacteroidales bacterium
CACTTTACTGGACTATAACCAGATCAAGTCAACCATTAGCGAATGGTTTACGGCGACGAGTTTGAACCAGTTGCTCTCTCCGACAGACGATCAGACTTCGCGCGTGGCCATCGATTGGCTTGGCGGCGACGGCAAACGGTGGCGCCCTTATCTGCTTACGGCTACCTATCAGGCACTGAGCCATGACACGACTCTGCCGGAAAAAATTCAACGGGCTGCTGTTGCAGTAGAGTGTTTTCATAAAGCTTCATTGGTGCACGATGACATTCAGGACAACGATACCGAGCGTTACGGCAAACAGACGGTGTATAGTGCGTATGGGGTTCCGATTGCTATCAATGTGGGTGATCTGCTTTTAGGTGAAGGGTATCGTCTCTTGGCTTTAACGGAGCACGTCGAACTTATAAAGGTTGCTTCCGAGGCACATATTTCTCTTTGCAGGGGACAGGGCATGGAGCTGGAATGGAGCCTTTCTCCCTCACCGCTGACCATGGATTTTGTGCTTGAGATCTTTTGCAACAAGACTGTTCCTGCCTTCGATGTCTCTCTGATCATGGGTGCGATCTGTGCCGGTGATGATCCAGCGCTTCGCCATACGCTGCATACTTATTCCAGGGCTTTGGGCATTGCATACCAACTTTTAGATGATATCGAAGATTTTCAAACGGATGATTTCATCGAACTTCGTCCTTCTTCTGTACTTGCCGCGCTTTGTGAGCAAGCTACGGATCAGACGTTTGTTCAATCTCTCTTACAGACTGATAATCTGAAAGCCTATCTATCGCTTCCGCATAACAAACCTCTTCTGCAAGCTGCTATTAATAGGGTTGAACAAATGGCCGACTTCTACCGAAAGGAGACGTTACAGGCTTTGCAGCATCTATCCAATGTTGAATTGAAACGACTGCTTTTCAGAGTCGCCAAACGTATCTTGAAACAGAATTGAGCCAAATGAGAGATACGATATCCATGAAACTGCTGAAGACCTTGCAAAGAGGAAAGAAGAGTCTAAGCCGCGAAGCTCAGAGTCGGATCGTACACTTTGTGCGTTCGCAACGCTTGGAGGATGATAGTTTTATGGATAAGAGTGGGAAGCCGGATATCTATTACACGCTCTTTGGATGGATGTTGTCGTATGTGTTGGGCATCCGTCTGACGAATGAAAAGATGACTGCCTATCTCGCAGCGCAACACCCGGAGCAGATGGATCTGATTCATTATGCGGCTTATATGCGTTGCCGTCAATTATGCGATCTCATGATAGGAGGCAAGGGCCGTTTTCTCTTGCGCTCTTTCGCATCACTGGACATCAGGGCGCTGGATCAATTTGCCGATGTACCCCATAACGATCCGCAATCTCCCTATTCGCACTATGTATGGCTCTCTTTGTTGCAAGATACCGGACATAAGATAACGGATAAAGAGCAGATCTTGGATTCATTGTCACACTATCAACTATCTAGTGGAGGCTTTTCCAACCTGCCAAACAGTGGGGTGGCATCGACCAATGCGACGGTAGCTGCCTTGGCTGTTATGGGTGAACTGGATCAGTCTAAAGCGCAGGATAGCCTTTCCTATTTGCAGCAATTGCAGCAAGAGACGGGTGGCTTTTGTGCGGTACAAGGTTCGCCTTTGCCTGACTTGCTTTCCACTGCAACGTCTCTGTTTATCTTGCGGTGTTACGCAACGGCACCTCTCTATTCGGCTGCTGCTTTTATCGAAGCACACTGGCTGGATACGGGAGGCTTTTCGGCTACCATTCTGGAAGAGAGTAGCGATGTGGAGTATACATTCTATGGACTTTTAGCATTAGGTTCGGTATGAATAAGGAGAAAGCAGTAGAGGAGATGATCGAGGTGCTCCGCGCCGAACTCATCAGAAACAGAACGGAAGGAGGGTTGTGGCAGGGAGAGTTGTCTTCCAGTGCTGTATCTACTTCTGTTTCGGTCTTTGCTCTTTATCTGATGGACAAGGAAGGGTATGCTACCACTATCAGACAAGGTGTGGATTGGCTGAAACAAAACAGGCATGCCGATGGTGCTTGGGGAGATAGCATCGAGAGTCCTTCCAATCTAACTGCTACTTTACTCTCGTACGCTTGCCTTTGTGCGGTAGATGTTGTTCCGTCGCAAACAAATGAATACTTGAAAAAACAGTTTGGAGGAACGACTGATCAACATATTATAAAAGGAGTTCTTGCCTGTTATGGCAAGGACCTGACTTTCTCAGCACCGATACTTGTCATGTGCGCATTGGCAGGAGTGATCCGGAGTTGGGATGAAATACCGCAGTTACCCTTCGAACTTTCGGTATTGCCTCAACGGCTCTTCCGGTTCCTTCAGCTTCCGGTGGTGAGCTATGCCATACCGGCTTTGATTGCTGTGGGTATCCTTCGGTATAAGAAAGGGAAAAGAGGAATCATGTCACCGATACGGGAGGCTTTTATTGGTAAATCTTTACAAGTGCTGTTGAAGTTGCAACCTACTCACGGTGGTTTTCTTGAAGCTGCTCCATTGACTGCTTTTGTCACGATGTGCATGATCGAGGCTGGATATAAGGAGCATACTGCCACGCAAAGGGGTGCGTCTTTTTTGGTGAATACCGTTCGCGAAGATGGTTCATGGCCCATTGATACCAACTTGTCGTCGTGGGTTACCGCGCTCAGTGTGCGTGCTTTGGGAGAAGATATTGATGATAAACAGGCATTGGCAGAGAGCATCAAACAAAATGCTTTTACCTCGCGGCATCCCTTTACGGGAGCGAAAGAGGGCGGCTGGGGTTGGACCAATCTACCCGGTGCTGTGCCTGATGCCGATGATACGGCAGGTGCTCTGGTTGCACTCCACATCTTACAGGAGGGTGTTTACTGTTCGGAGGTAGGCAAGGGAATCGAATGGCTTTTGGATCTGCAAAACAGAGATGGTGGGATGCCTACCTTCTGCAAAGGCTGGGGAAAGCTTCCCTTTGACCGGAGTTGTGCGGATATCTCGGCACATGCTCTTCTTGCCTTTCGGCTATGGATGGATGTACTGCCCGATGAGTTGCAACAGAAGTGCAGACAAAGTATGCTGCAAATGCTGAAATGGATGCAAATGAGTCAACAGGAAGATGGCTCTTTCCTTCCGCTTTGGTTTGGCGACCAGCAGGCACAAGAGGGTCAATCGCCTGTGTATGGAACGGCGATGGTGGTGGAGTATCTTTCGACATTCGACGAACCGTTGGCACACGAGATCGTAAAGAGAGGATTAAAGTTTCTGTTGTCCACTCAAAACAGAGACGGTGGATGGGGTGGCGATAAAGGTATTCCTTCCAAAGTGACTTTTACAGCCCGTGCACTGAGTGCTTTGGCTTCTTATCCTGAGGTCAAAACTGAAGTGATGGATCATGCTTTTGACTATTTGTACCGTACATATGAATCTGGGCACTTATTTCAAGCCGAACCAATAGGTCTCTACTTTGCCCGACTGTGGTATTCAGAAAAGATGTATCCTGTTACATTTTTGCTCAATGCCCTGAAGAAATACCAAACTAGGAATGAATTGAACATAATTAAATAAATAGAATCATGAAGAAAACAGTAGTCGCGTTATTTACTCTTGCTGCAATCACTGTGACTGCGCAGGATAATATTCAATGGAGAGGAACGGATCGCACCGGAGTGTATAATGAAACCGGACTGTTGAAGTCCTGGCCGGCTGAGGGCCCTGCGCTCGCGTGGAGTTATGATGGATTGGGACAGGGGCACTCTTCTGTCGCTATCGCTTCGGATAAGATTTACCTGCTTGGGGTAAATGAATTAATTGGCTCTATTTTTGTTTTCGACCTGAAAGGTAAGCTCCTTAATAAAAAAGAGTACGGACCGGAATTTACGGAAAGCTTCCCCGGTTCGCGCGGTTCTGTTACCTTGAGTGACGGAAAGCTATATTTGATAAGTGGTAAAGGTGATCTTTACTGCTACGATCAGCAAACCTTGGATCTCGTATGGAAAAAGAATATACTGGCGGAATACAACGCATCCAATATTAAATGGGGTATTACTGAATCACCGCTGATTGTGGGCGACAAAGTAATAGTAACTCCCGGAGGGAAAGAAAACAACGTAGTCGCTCTGAATAAGAAAACCGGCGAATTGATCTGGAGTTGTCCGGGAGAAGGATCACTTTCAGCCTATTGTTCGCCGCTCTATATCAAAGATCAGGAGGTTCCATTGATTGTAACGATGACCGCAAACTATATCATCGGTATCGATGCGGAAAAAGGAACAAAGTTATGGTCTGTTGAAAACAAAAACCGCTCTTTTGTTCACGCTAATACACCTGTTTATAGTAACAATATGATTCTTTGCACCAGTGGCTATGGCAAAGGTTCTACTATGCTACGCCTCACAAATGGCGGGAGAAGCGTTGAGCAGGCATGGTTTGCCGCCGAACTGGATAACCGCATCGGAGCAATGGTGAAGGTAGGAGACTATGTGTATGGATCGGGCGATAATAACCGTTTCTGGTTTTGTGCAGATTGGAAAACAGGTGCAATTAAATACAAAGAACCGGGACTTGCAATGGGTACGATCGTTGCTGCTGATGGAATGCTCTACTGTTATACCGATAAGGGTGATAGTATTCTGGCAAAAGCAAACCCTGAGAAGTTTGAAATAGTAAGTCGCTTCATGATCACGAAGGGAACTGAACAGCATTGGGCACACCCTGTCATCTATAAAGGTGTGCTGTATGTGCGTCATGGTGATAGTCTGATGGCTTACAAAATCAAATAAGAATATGAAAACAACACTGATCGCTTTATTTTCGCTTGCTGCAATCACTGTGACTGCGCAGGATAATATCCAATGGAGAGGAACAGATCGTACCGGAGTGTATAATGAAACCGGACTGTTGAAGTCCTGGCCGGCTGAGGGACCGACCCTTTTGTGGAGCTATGATGGATTGGGACAGGGACACTCTTCGGTCGCTATTGCTTCGGATAAAATCTATCTGACGGGTATGAAAGATAGCATCGGCACGCTGTATGTATTTAATATGAGTGGCAAACTACTCAATAAAAAAGTCTATGGTCCGGACTGGAAGGAGAGTTATAATGGTCCGCGGGGTACGATAACCCTGAACGACGGAAAGCTCTATCTGATGAGTGGAGTAGGTGACTTATATTGCTACAATCCGGCTACTCTTGAAGTAATCTGGAAAAAGAATGTGTTGAAAGAGTATAACGCGCGCAATATAACATGGGGGATCAATGAATCTCCACTGATTATCGGCGACAAACTTATCGCGACACCGGGAGGAAAAGAGAATAATGTGGTTGCTCTGAATAAGAATACAGGTAAACTCATATGGAGTTGCCCCGGAGAAGGCGAGTTGTCTGCTTATTGTTCGCCTCTGTATATCAAAGATCAGCAGGTTCCACTTATCGTAACGATGACTGCCTACCACATCGTAGGTATCAATGCAGAAACAGGTGCGAAATTGTGGTCCTACGAACAGAAGAACCAATATGACATTCATGCGAACACACCGGTTTATGGTGACAACATGATACTTTGCACCAGTGGATACGGGAAAGGTTCTACAATGCTACGCCTCACAAATGGAGGAAAAAGCGTCGAACTGGCATGGTCGTCCGTTGAACTGGATAACCGAATTGGCGGAATGGTGAAAGTGGGCGATTATGTCTATGGTTCGGGCGATAAAAGCCGTGCATGGTTTTGTGCTGATTGGAAAACAGGTCAGATAAAATACAAGCAACAAGGACTTGCAATGGGTACAATCATAGCGGACGACGGAATGCTCTACTGTTATACAGAAAAAGGAGATATGATTTTGGTAAAAGCAAATCCTGAGAAGTTTGATATAGTCAGCAGATTTCTGATCACGAAAGGAACAGAATATCACTGGGCACATCCTGTCATCTATAAAGGTGTTCTTTTCGTTCGTCATGGTGACTCTCTGATGGCCTACAAAATCAAATAACAACGCATGGTCTGTCATCTATTCAGTAAATAGCCAAAGTATATATTGTGAAAGAAAAAAGAATAATAGTAACTGTTTCTATTCTCCTGGTGATAATCTATACCGGATTAATAGTCGCATGGCACTTGTATGCTCCCCGTGAAAACATAGCGGTCCAGGCTCCGGGTGCAGACAACAGACCTGCCGGTTTGGCAAGGAAAATGGACGAAGTAGTGATCGGAGAGTTTTTTATGAAATACGAAGACGCGACTTCTTCTCTTACGGGTAAATGGAGTTGCTTCAGAGGTGAGCGTGCTGATAATAGTATCGTAACCTCTGAAAAGATTCAAACGTCCGCAGCAGATTATC
>JAQUZH010000158.1 GCA_028691445.1 Bacteroidales bacterium
ACTCGGAGAAGGTGCGCCGCTTTCGCAATAACTTTCAGTTGGTGCGCCAGAAACTGAAAGAGATTGAAGAGAAAGATCGGCTGCGCAATTTCCAACCTCCTGTGACCGGAGAAGAGATCATGGAGAATTTCGGTCTCTCGCCGTGTAAAGAGGTCGGACAGATAAAAAGCCATATCAAAGATGCGATTCTCGATGGTGTGATTCCGAATGAACCGGAAGAGGCCCGGGTACTGATGTTTAAGATGGCGGAGAAGATGGGACTGAAAGCTGTTAAATAGGTTCGTAAAATGAGAATACAATGCGAAGAAAAATTTATTTGTCGAAGAGAAAGAAAATTGCTGCCATTGGAACGATTGTCATTCTCTGTACGGGTTTGTTCTTTTATGTGACGCGTTGTTCGGGTTTTGGAACCCGATTTGAAATATGTGATGATCTTGGGGGAAATATTTTCCCTTCGGTCATTCTCTCTCTGGCTACGACCGATGAACTGGTGATTCAACCCTCCGATTCCGTCTATGTCGGCAACCCCAAGTCGTGTATCTCTATTAAGGTAAAATCTTTACGTCCAAACTCCAAAGTGCGGATCAAAGTGGCCGGCACTCCGTTTTTTGAAGAGTCTATATCTGAGTTTGTACTCGAAAAAGCATGGCGTGTCTATCAGGTCTATCCCGATATCGTCTGGAAATATGATGCTTTGAAAGGGAATAATCAGCCTATTCCGGTCAGTATGTCCATTCAGGTCGAGTTGAACGGAGACGATATCGGACAGCGTGTGCGAACCTTCTCTGTACGAAGCATCAATGAGTGTCTGCTTGGTTACCGTGATGCCAACAGAAAGTTTAAAGATACCGGTATCTTCTTTGCAGCGTATGTCAACGAAGAGCATCAGATGATTGATCAACTCCTTCGTGAGGCGCTGGACAGTCGCATCGTGAATCGCTTTATGGGCTATCAAAGTAGTGATACCACCTATGTAGATAAACAGGTATATGCGTTGTGGTATGTGCTACAGTCTCGTAAGTTTAAGTACAGTTCGGTCTCCAATTCCAGCCTCTCTTCGAATGTGGTCTATTCGCAACGGGTACGTACGCTCGATAATTCCATTGAGTTCTCTCAGATTAATTGTGTGGACGGCAGCGTGTTGTTTGCATCGCTACTCAAAGCGATTAATATCGATCCGGTTCTTGTAAAGACACCGACTCATATGTTTGTGGGCTATTACCTGGATAAGGAACATAAGAGGATCGATTTTCTCGAAACAAGCATCGTCGGTGATGTGAATCTGGAAGATTACTTTCCGGAACAGAAACTGGATTCGTCGATAGTCGGAAAATCGCGTCGCCAAGTCTCTCAATATACATTTGTCAAATCCAAAGAGTATGCCAACGCGCTATATAAAAAGAATATCGAGCAGCTGAAGAGTCATGAACCCTTTTATATGTTTCTGGAGATTTCAAAAGATATCCGTCGAAGGATTCAGCCTATTGGCAGATAACAATAGAAAGCCCCGTATCGTCACTGAAACGGGGCTTTCTGTTGATGTAGTTTTTATTTCAAGTCTTTCTCTTCTTTGAGATCGATTTCGTTGCGATCTTTATCAAAGAACTGATACTCCAGGTAAGCTAGGTTCTGATTGGGAACTATTTTGATTCCCATTCCATACTTCAGCTTCCACTGCGTTTTCAGCGAGATGACTCCTTTGTTGATATAGGCTGCTATGTACGGATGTACATGCATATTGAATTGCTTGATATGAAGCGTTTCTACCATATATTCGATCTTATTTTCCAACACGTCTGTAAACAATAAAGAGGGCTGTATTTCTCCTTTCCCATGACAAGTAGGACACTCTTCAGATGTGGTAATCGAAAGCTCAGGACGAACCCGTTGCCTGGTTATCTGAAGTAATCCAAACTTTGATAAGGGCAGGATGTTGTGACGTGCCCTGTCATTAGCCATGTTATCACGCATCCGGTCAAAGAGTTGTTGCCGATGTTCCGGTGAAGCCATGTCTATAAAGTCAACAATAATTATACCTCCCAGATCTCTTAATCGCAGCTGCCGACTAATTTCATTGGCTGCCAATAGATTGACATCTATGGCGTTCTCTTCTTGTCCGCTGGATACTCTGGAACGGTTGCCACTGTTTACGTCAATGACGTGTAATGCTTCTGTGTGCTCAATAATCAGATAGGCGCCCCCTTTGAATGAAACCGTTTTGCCAAACGAAGATTTGATCTGTTTGGTAATTGCAAAATGGTCTAAGATGGGCTCGTCTTCCGAATAAAACTTGACGATAGGAGCGCTGCTCGGTGATATGAGTGTGACATAGTTTAATACTTCATTGTATACATCCTTGTCATCGATATAGATGCTCTGAAAGGATGGGTTGAAGATGTCACGAATGATACCGACGGTACGACCGGTCTCTTCAAAAATCAAAGAAGGAGTTTTTTTACTCTTTTGTATCCGTATGAGGGAATCTTCGAATTCTTTGACGAGCACCTTGAGTTCGTTATCCAGCTCTGCTACTCTTTTTTCTTCGGCTACGGTACGCACAATTACACCGAAATTTTTCGGTTTAATGCTTTGAATCAACTGTTTTAACCGGGATCTTTCTTCTGCCGATTTAATTTTTTGTGATACCGAGACTTTGTCTGTAAAAGGGATGAGCACTAAGAAACGTCCTGCAAAAGAGAGTTCAGCGGAGAGTCTCGGACCTTTGGTCGAGATGGGCTCTTTAGCAATCTGAACCACCACTTCCTGACCTACTTTCAAGATTTCGGCAATTGAGCCGTTTTTATCTGATTCGGGGAGGAGTGAGAACTTTGGCAGGGAAAGGGGCCTCTTTCTGTCGCTCAACAGTTGTTTCATGAACTTGTTGGTGGACTGAAACTGAGGACTAAGATCCAAATAATGAAGAAAAGCATCTTTCTCGTAACCTACATCGACAAAAGCAGCATTCAAACCTGGCATAAGTTTTTTTACTTTTCCCAGATAAATGTCGCCCACAGAGAAGGAAATATTCCGTGCCTCTTTATGTAATTCTACCAGATTTTTATCTTCCAGAATGGCAATAGAGACCTCTTTGGGCTTAACTTCTACGATTAATTCACTGTTCACTGATGTTTTCTGATTAATTGTACTAAACACAAAAAGAACAAACCTCTTAGATCAGACTTTGAAGTTTGTTCTTTTTATCACTTTAGAACCACAAGACTTATTTCTTCTTATGTCTGTTTTTCTTTAGTCTCTTCTTGCGCTTGTGTGTAGACATTTTATGTCTCTTTCTTTTTTTTCCGCTTGGCATTACTTAATCTCCTATTTTAAATATATAACCTTGATTATTTCTTCTTAATTGTAAACGACTTAGCCGGTTTGAAAGCAGGAATGCTGTGAGCCGGAATCACTAATGTCGTATTCTTTGAAATGTTACGAGCAGTTTTTTCAGCTCTTTCTTTTACAATAAAGCTGCCAAACCCTCTTAAATACACGTTCTCTTCTGAAGACAAAGAATCTTTTACTGTCTCCATAAACGCTTCAACAGTAGTGAGAACAGTTGCCTTATCGATACCTGTACTTTTTGAAATTTCGTTCACAATGTCTGCTTTAGTCATTTCTATCAAATTATTTCGTTAAACACATCCTTTTAATTGAGCTGCAAAGATATATTATTTTTCTCTCATAGCTAAACCTTTCTCCTTTTTTTCTGCAAAAAATACTCCTCATCCTCTATATTTCAAGTAGTTTTGTATCGACAATATTCATCTATTGATAAAAATGCAAAAACGAGAACCTTCTGATATATTGATTCCTGCAGATTATAAACAGGAGTTTTGCCAAACCTTACGGGTTTGGTTTGAAAAGAATAAAAGAGACTTGCCCTGGAGGGATACGAATGATCCTTACCGTATATGGATCTCGGAAATTATTCTTCAGCAAACTCGCGTGGCGCAGGGGTTTGATTATTACGTACGATTTATCGGCCGTTTCCCGGATGTTCTTTCGCTGGCTGATGCTGAGGAGGATGAGGTGCTTAAATATTGGCAGGGACTGGGATATTACAGTCGTGCCCGAAATCTGCATCAGGCGGCAATGACCATAAAGAATCAGTTTGCCGGCCAGTTTCCGGTAGCGCATAAAGAGGTGCTTTCTTTGAAGGGTGTGGGCGATTATACTGCTGCGGCGATCTGTTCGTTTGCCTACGGTGCACCTTATGCGGTGGTTGACGGCAATGTCTATCGTTTTCTTTCCCGTCTGCTGGGCATCGACGAACCGATTGACTCTGTTTCCGGAAAGAACTATTTTGCTTCTCTGGCACAACAGCTTCTCGATCTGGAGTCTCCCGCTCTTCACAATCAGGCGATCATGGAGATGGGAGCTTTACAGTGTGTGGCTGCCTCTCCTTGCTGTACGCAATGTCCTTTTGCCAACCGCTGTTTTGCCTATTATCATTCAACAGTGGACCAACTGCCGGTCAAGATTCATAAGACCAAAACAAGGGCGCGCTACTTTGCTTATTTCTTTTTGTCGAAAGGAGATGCTCTTTATATTCAGAAACGGACTGGCAAGGATGTCTGGAAAAATCTGTATGAGTTGCCGTTGGTTGAGACGGAAACTCCTGTTGATGAAGCTTTTCTTGCTGACTGCGAACCTGTAATGAAATGGCTTGAAGGAAGAGTACTCCCTGCGCCTCTCTTTCAGATCAAACATGTGCTTTCGCACCAGGTGATTCATGCGTCGTTCTACGAACTTGAACTGTCTGGCGATGTATCGGTGGAAGGCGCTCGGGAAATACACAAAGCCGAACTGGAGAACTATCCGGTTTCCCGCTTGATCCATCTCTTTTTAGAGCATTGTCATCCGGAGTTGTTGGACTTGCCCTGAAAATCAAACTCCCGAAGAGATAGCTTGATGCTCTCTTCGGGAGTTTGATTGTGGTAAGAGGTACAGAACCCTTAGTTCTGGTCGCTTTTCTTCTCTTTCTTAGCCAGCATGATCACATTATAGACAAATTCGACAATCCACGCTTCTGAGAAACCGAGTGTCTCTTTGTATTTGCGCACATTGCCCGCAGTCTTTTGTACGTCTACTGCTTTGAAACTGGGCTTTGTCAGAATATCATGGATGGTTTTTTCTGTCATTCCCCGCAACACACTCTTGAAGATCGAAGGTACTCTGAATTTCCATTGCATCAGATTGCCCATTAGCAATAAGAGGTCGTTGGAGAAGCCTTGAAACTGGAAGAAATAGGTGTTGAGACTGTTGATGTTTTTGCAATTCTTCTTGACTGATGCCTCGATCTCCGTGAAGAACGAGTCTGACATGCCGTAATATTGTGATAAGATCTTGCGTGAACGCGATTTTTCTGCCACACCGACTTTCCCGTTTACGGTGGTTATTCCCATGGTCCGCTTGAACTTAGCCAGATCGGGTAAGTAATTCAGATTGGTAATTCCTAACTGTAATGCCATTACTGACTGGAGATAAATACGGATCAGCGTAACGTATTCTTCGGTGTTGCCTTTTGCTTCAAGTTCTGTATCGTCTTTGCGCTTGAAAATTTTTGAAAACAAATTCATTCGTTTGTCGGTATTATGTGATTGTTATTTTTAAACCGGGGCGAAATTCGTCAAAACGGTCGAAAGATACAAGCAATCTATCGAAAAGTTATAAACAATCGTTCGAAAGAGGTCTACAACTGAAAGTTTGAGAAATATTTTCTCTCCTTCATGAAATAATCGTACTTTTGAAACCGAATGCATGGTTGGGTACAACCGTGGCTTAAATCAGTGATAAATGACAAATTATGGGATACATCTGATTCTCTCCGCTCTTCTTTTGTGTGGATGGGGAACAGGGGTAAATGCGCAGCAGGCGCTTGTGTTGGATCGGGTAGTGCAAGGTGGCATCATTCAGACTACCGGCATGGGAAGTATCAGTTGGTTGCAGGATGGTGAACGTTATTCTTCGATCGAAAGGAATAAGGAGGGCAAAACGGAAATTGTCGCCTATACCGCCAAAGATAATATCCGCGAGGTGCTGGTGCCCGATACGCTGTTGATAAATCCGCAGACCGGCCGTTCGCTGCAGGTGCGAAGCATCTCCTGGAGTAACGATAACAAACAACTTCTTATCTATACCAATACCCGAAGAGTATGGCGTTATGATACCCGTGGCGATTATTGGGTACTTTCACTGACGGATCATTCGTTGCGTCGACTAGGTGCTACGCTACCCGAATCTTCTCTGATGTTTGCTAAGTTTGCACCCGACGGGAAAAGGGTGGCTTATGTTTCGGGCAATAACTTATATGTGGAAGAGCTC
>JAQUZH010000159.1 GCA_028691445.1 Bacteroidales bacterium
CTTCACACACCTGCGCTTCGGTCGTATTGCTGCGTGCCGGATTGTGCAACTTCCAGTTCTGTCCTCTGTCCTTGCTGTACATGATTCCTGCATTCGGGATCCGGTCTTTGTCGATAAACTGGATCGGAAATACCAAGGTACCATCGCTCATGGTAATACCCCTACCCGGTCCTTGCAACAAGAAATGCCAGGAAGGATCTTTTACCTGAGCCGTGATATTAATGAGTGGAGACCAGCTCTTGCCATCGTCCTCACTTTTGGTCAGCATCAGTTGGGCCGTCTCCTCAGGAGCCATGCCCTGCAAGGAGTTCGTCCATGCCCGTCCGGTGCCCATGCCATGTGTCCAGGCAGCAACCGTCCAGATTGTTCCGTTCTTCTCATCCACCAGAATGGAAGGATCGCCGATCCCGTTTTGAGCCTCCGGCAGTCCGTCATATTCGCCCATATCCATGATGACACGCATCTTTTCCCAGGTTTGTCCCTTATCGGTGCTGCGGCTCAGACCAATATTCACATCGGCTTGAAGATCGCCACTGTGTTTGTAACGCACATCATACACACCGAGCAACGTTCCTTTCTTGGTCGTAACCAGTCCGGGAATACGAAACGCCACCGAACCGTCATCTCCCGGATAACGCACACCCAGTCCCATTCGATGCTCCACATCGGAGAAACTCTTCTGCAACACCACCGGACGATCATTCACAGTGGCTTCCGTGAGTTGTATCTTCAGAAGAGAAAGCAAGGAGCTCTTCGGCTTCATTTCCACGCTTATCCAGAAATAGTTGTCGCCGGGAAACAGTTTTTGATGGACAGTCAGTATCAACTCTTGGCTCTTCGGTTTCACCTTCTCCTTTACTACAGAATAAGAAAGGTCGGCCTCTCTGGCTGGAACATAGGTGGCAGCGACAAAAGAGCTGTTTTTCTTTCTCTCCGGTGCATCCGTTCCGGCGTAATAGACTTTGATCGCTTTGATATCAGACAAACGTATCTCCTCTCCAATCCGAAGTTTGAGTTGATTGAATGTATTCCCTTTCCCTTTCGATTCAATACGAAGGAAGAACAACTCATTGTCAGAACGGTCCACCAACAGAGGAGTGCGGGTCTCATAGACAAACAGTGTATCGGTCTGCGCCCAGAGAGAAGAAGAAAGCAGAAAGAAAGCAATCAGGCATCTGAACATTTTCATTTTTTCTCTTTTATTATTTGGTTTAGATACAGCATGGCTCCTTAGGTAGAAGAATAGCTGCAAGATTATTGCAAAGTAAGCACTTTTTTTGTAAAAAAGCGATACGATAGCGTTAAAAAGCGTCTGATTCTTTGGTTGACTCAGAGAGAGGCGGACTTGATTTTTCCTTTACAGGTATCGACGATTACGGCAAGCGCACCATCGCCGGTCACATTACAGGCAGTGCCAAAACTATCCATGGCGATATAGAGCGCAATCATCAACGCAAGAGCCGACTCATCAAAGCCAAGGATCGATTGCAAGACACCCAAGGATGCCATAATCGCACCACCGGGCACACCGGGCGCAGCTACCATAACAACGGCCAGCATACAGATAAAGGCCGCCATCGCTTCAAAATCATAAGGGATCTCTTTCATGAGCATCAACGCAAGGGCACAGGCAACAATCTTCAGCGTACTTCCGGAAAGGTGAATGGTAGCACAAAGAGGAATGACAAAGTCGGCAATCTCAGGCGTTACGCCATTCTTCTTGGTTTGCGCCAAGGTCACAGGAATAGTAGCGGCACTTGATTGGGTACCCAAGGCGGTAAAGTAAGCGGGCAACATATTCTTCAACAGAACAAGTGGGTTCTTTCGGGCGATTATTCCGGCGACACTATACTGAAAGAGCAAAACCGCGATATGCATGACAAAGATGATGGCTATAATCCCTGCGAAGACTGTCAGCACCCGATAAACTTGTCCGGTGGCTGTCATATTCATAAAGATACCCATGATATAGAGTGGCAAAAGAGGGATAATGACCGACTTGATAGTCAGCACCACCACCTGTTGAAACTCATAAAAAAGACTTTTCATTTGTTCGCCGGCAATCGAAGCCATGCCCAGACCCAGTAGGAAAGAGAGGAACAAGGCGGTCATCACATCCATCAACGGCGGAATAGCCACGCTAAAATAAGGAGTCAGATCGGGAGTCAGATCTGTCGTATTCAGTGCCACGGCGGACTCAATAATGGAAGGAAAGAAAGTCTGACTAACACCATACGAGAAGAAGCCACTGATCAATGTGGTCACATAAGCCAGCACTGTGACAAAAAACAACATCTTGCCAGCCCCTTTGCCTATATCGGCAATGGCTACAGCTACCAATGCAAGAATGATTAAGGGGATGGCAAAATTGAGAAACTGGCTAAATAACCCATTGAAGGTTACAAAGAGACGGACGACAGACTGCGGAAGGAAATGACCAAACAAAACACCCAAAACGATAGCCACAATGATGCGAGGCAACAAGGAGAACTTTACTTTGGTTTTCATGGTCATCTATCGTCTTATTTCTTAAACATCCGATCCATCTCGCGAATGTCTTGCCGTTCCTTTATCGATTCTCGTTTATCGTATTCCTTCTTGCCCTTTGCCGTATAAATAACGAGCTTAGCCAGTCCCTTTTCATTGATAAACAGTCGAGTCGGAATAATGGTGAACCCAGTCTCTTTCGTCAGACGCTCCAGTTTGCGAAGCTCCTTCTTGGTCAGCAACAGTTTACGCTCGCGTCGGGCCTCGTGATTATTCAGGTTGCCGTAGAAATACTCGGAGATATTCATGTTCTTGACCCACAGTTCGCCCTTGTTCAGCAAACAATACGAGTCCGTCAAACTAGCTTTGCCCAAGCGGATTGATTTGATCTCTGTACCGGTGAGCACAATACCTGCGACAAACTGATCCATCAGTTCATAATCGAAGGAGGCACGTTTGTTTCGTATATTGATATCCTGCGAACTCATTACATCTACTTTTTTAATACTCAAGAGACTCCGGGAAGAAGAAATTTGAGCGCCATCTCTATCATCGAAGGAGACGCAAGAACGATCAGTGAGGCAACAGCCACAAACAACACACGACGTTCTTCAACCACCGAATAGTAGATACCGACAGACTCCCAGATCACATAAACCGTGTAAAAGATGAAGATCTGAAGGAAAAAGAACTCCGGAATAAGCTGCAACTCAAGCACCAGATCAATGGCATAGAGAATGCTGGAAGCATACCCCACAAAGATCTGTGCGCGTTGCAGATTCTTTTCCAGTTTGAATTTTTCTACAATCTCATTTAACACGAAAGAGGCAAGGAAGAAACCGGCAAACAGCGATACAAAAGTAACACAACTCTTAATCACCGCATGTTGCACATTCAGATTAAAGGTCTCTTCTTCGCCAAAAATCATCGCTCCCAGAAAAGAGGCAAAGGCAATTAGCCCCATAAACGGGAAGACATAATTGCTACGTACATCCGTTTCTTTAGGGTTTTCCTTGATTATCTCCAACCAGGCTTTTGCCGGTGTGAAGGTAATCAGCATCAATCTTTCAATCAGAGCTTTGAACATATCCATCACATTTACTTCATCCCATCCGCTACCGCTTTTCCAGCAGCCAATGCTTTCAGATTCATTTCAACCACAGCTTCACCTTTACGGCCAAAGATATCGCGAATACCCTGTTGCACCATGTCATAAGAGATACCTCCGAGGAATGGAATAGAAGCACCCAAAAGTACAATGTTTGCCGCACGTGCCGAAGCAACCTCTTTGGCAACCTGATCGACATCAAAGATCACCTTACTGGGCATCTTCTCTATCTGGCTCAGGATCTCCTCTTTCTGAGGATAATCGGGAATATTTTCAAAAGTCGCACTGTTTGTCACAATGGTTCCCTCCTTGGAGAGATAGGGCAAATAGCGCAAAGCCTCCATTGGTTCCAAAGAGATAACCACATCAGCCTCTCCTTTGGGAATCAGATCGGAATAAATCGGTTTGTCGGAAATACGCAGATTGGACTGTACATCGCCTCCACGCTGACTCATTCCGTGTACTTCGGCCTGTTTCATATACAAACCGTTTTTCAGGGCAGCCTCAGCAATCACCGAAGCAATAGACAAGATACCCTGTCCTCCCACTCCACATAATATAATATCTATCTTCATCACTTCTCTATTTTTACTGTTTCGCAGCCTGCTTTCTATGCTTTGCAGCTGTCTGAATACACTCTCTGCGAGGCACAATCACTGAAACCCCATTATAATTGATCTCTTCACGAATCATCGTCTTCATCTCCTCAAAGTTTTTCTTCAAAGGAACAACCACGCGCAAATGTTCGGGTTCGACGCCCAGTCCCAGACAGATTGCTTCAATCTTTCCGGTGCCGGCAGAATCTTGTCCGCCCGTCATGGCTGTTGTCTCATTGTCGGAAATAACGATCAGCACATTGGACTTCTCATTGATACAATCCAACAAACCTGTCATACCGGAATGGGTAAAGGTAGAATCACCGATCACAGCCACAGAAGGGAACAAACCACCATCGGCAGCACCCTTGGCCATGGTGATAGACGCACCCATATCCACGCACGAATGGATGGAACGGAAAGGAGGCATCGCACCCAGCGTATAACAACCGATATCGCTGAATACTTTGTAATCGGCATATTCGCGCACCACTTCATTCAAAGCCTCATAGACGTCACGGTGACCACATCCCTGACAAAGTGCAGGCGGACGCATCTGGACAACAGAAGGAATCGTAAAAGTAGATTTGGGTTTGAAGCCAAAAGCAAGACCCACATTATCAGGAGTCAACTCCCCATCGCGAGGCAGCGTGCCATCGAGACGACCTTTAATCTTTACAGAAGGCTCCAGAAGACCAGTCAGTTGTTCCTCGACAAAAGGCTGTCCGTCTTCAATAACAAGCAGCGCATCACAGCTGGCAGCCATAGCACGGATCTGGTCCACAGGCAGCGGATATTGAGAAATCTTCAACACCGGGTAATTGATACCCTCGCTAAAGTTTTCCATCAGATAGTTGTAACCAATACCGCAAGCGATCACACCCAGTGAGGTATCACTTCCATCGACAAACGCATTAAAGGCAGACGACGCAGACTCTTCAACAAAGGATTTTTGAGCTGCAATCAGGTTGCGGTTACGAACACGCGCATTAGCCGGTAGTAAGATAAACTGTTTCGGATCTTTCGGAAAAGAGATCTCATTCTGAGGCTTCATCGCTTTACGCACCACACCAGAACGAGAATGCGCCAAACGGGTAACCACACGCAGCAGCACCGGTTCGCCCGTCCGTTCTGAAAACTCAAAAGCGTTGTACATCATGTCATACGCCTCTTGCTGATTGGATGGTTCAAAAATCGGTACCATGGCAAATTTACCATAGAAACGTGAATCCTGTTCGTTTTGAGAAGAGTGCATGGAAGGATCATCGGCAGCCAGCACAACCAGTCCGCCGTTCACCCCCGTCATGCCTGCATTGACAAATGCATCGGCACACACATTCATACCCACATGTTTCATACATACCAGCGCGCGTTTTCCTACAAACGACATACCCAGAGCAGCTTCCATGGCTGTCTTTTCATTGGTACACCAACGGCTGTGAATGTTCCGTTCTTTCGCTTCAGCAGAAGCCTGTATGTATTCGGTAATCTCTGTTGATGGAGTACCGGGGTAAGCATAAACGCCCGAAAGGCCGGCATCAATCGCCGCCTGAGCTATCGCTTCATCCCCTAATAATAGTTGTTTACTCATTATCCTATGCAATAGTTATATATGGATTGAACTTATTCTTTTTAAAATGCGCTACAAACTTACGCAAAAATATCCTGATTACAGAGACGTACGTTTAAAAAAGAGACTCTTTAAGAGTGCTATCGACTTATTGACACTCTTTTCTTCCGATCAGGTTCATTTAGGCACAGCGATCCCCCGTTTATTTAACGCCTGACGGTAACGAAGTGCGTTTGCAGAATGTTCACGAAACGTTTTCGCAAAGTTATGTCTTCCGGAGAAATCCTCTTTGGCGCACATATAGAGGTAATCGTGCGGCGTATAGTGAAGCACAGACTGCAACGCCTTGATAGAAGGCATCGAAATAGGTCCGGGAGGAAGTCCGGCGTGGATATACGTATTATAGGGAGAGTCCACGTCGAGTTGTCCACGTGCCACCCGTTTGATGGTAAAGTCATTCAACGCAAAGCGGATGGTAGGATCAGCCTGCAAGGGCATTCCTGTCTTGAGACGGTTGAGATAAAGTCCGGCAACCATCTTCTGATCCTCCGGTTCTTTC
>JAQUZH010000160.1 GCA_028691445.1 Bacteroidales bacterium
GTCAATACTTGAAATCCATCCACCTGAATACAAAGAAAGAGCTGTTCATATAATGCAACAGATTATTAATAACCAGACGAATCAGTGCCTGCTACCCATCATGACTCGTAGCGGTGAATATATCCCGGTCGAAACAAGACTCTCACGTGGACTATGGAACGGTGAGCCGGCCTTCTTTGGTGTTACAAAAGACCTCTCCGATATAAAGTTCTCAGAAGAAAAGTTTTCGAAAGCCTTTCAGATCAATCCTTCTGCCTGTATGATTAGTGATTCAAACACCTCTCAGATCGTAGACGTCAATGAAATCTTCTGTACCGAACTTGGATTTGAGAAATCAGAAGTGATCGGCAAAACAATCTACGAAATAGGTCTTTTAGACCAAGAAACCATTGATCAAATATTTAAAGACGAACAGGAAAGTGGGAAAATTATCAACCGCCTTACTGATATTCGAACGAATGAAGGGGCTGTCAGACATGTGTACATCTCATCCGAAATGATCTCATTGCAAGAAAAGAATTTTCGTTATTTGGTCGCCAGAGATGTCACCGACCTAATGAATACGCAACTTGAACTAAAAAAAAGCGAACGTCAATACCGGCAGCTTTTTGAAAATATGTCAAACGGGTTTGCCTTGCATCAGATGATTTATGACTCCGAAGGTAGACCGTGTGATTATCGTTATCTGGAAGTCAACGCTGCATTTGGAACACAAACAGGACTTAATCCTCAAACTATAATCGGTCATACGATTAAGGAACTGCTCCCCGATACGGAAAAATCCTGGATAAATACCTATGGAGAAGTGGCTGAATCAGGAAAGTCAATGTCATTCGAAAAATATGCAGCAGAGTTAGACCGATACTTCGATGTCACCGTTTTTTCACCTGAAAAGGGTCAGTTTGCCACACTATTTACAGACATCACAGAACGTCGGTTGCGGGAAGAGAAAATACAGATACTCTTGCAAGCAGTCACTCAGAGTCCTGTCAGCATCGTGATCACCGACAAAAGTGGAAATATAGAATATGTAAACCCTAAATTTACAGATATCACCGGCTACTCACTGGAAGAGTCGATAGGTAAAAATCCTCGCATTTCACAATCCGGAAAGACTCCCCGCGAACTATATGAAGAGCTCTGGCGTTCCATCTCTTCCGGAAAACCCTGGACCGGCGTCTTGCTTAACAAGAAGAAAAACGGAGAACTCTATTGGGAGTCTGTATCCATCTCACCCATTGTCAATGCGGAAGGTCTGATTATCCACTATGTTGCAGTAAAAGAAGACATCACTATTCGTAAGACGATGGAAGAAGAGTTGAAGGCTGCAAAAGAAAAAGCAGAGGAAAGCGAACGGCTCAAGGCAGCCTTCCTGGCCAACATGAGTCATGAGATCCGCACTCCGATGAATGGTATTCTTGGTTTTGCCGATTTACTTCGTGAGCCCAAGCTCTCTGCAGAAGAGCATGATCAATACCTATCTATCATCGAGACCAGCGGGCAGCGCATGCTCAATATCATCAATGACCTGATCAATATCTCCAAAGTTGAATCCGGACAGATGAAGCTCTCCATAGGTGAAACCAATATCAATGAGCAGCTTCTATTCCTCTACAACTTCTTCAAGTTGGAAGCCAAACAGAAAGGCATTGAGCTCTTGTTTGTCTATCCTCTCAAAGATAAAGATTCCATCATCAAAACAGACAGGGAAAAAGTATATGCCGTATTGACCAACCTGATCAAAAACGCCCTCAAGTTTACCTCTGAAGGAAGCATTACCATTGGTTACGAAGTAGTTAATGATACCCTCCAGTTTTTTGTTCAGGACACCGGTATAGGTATCCCCGAAAGTCATCTTTCCGCTGTGTTCGATCGTTTCAAGCAAGTAGATAGTGAGCTAACGAGCGGTATTGAGGGATCCGGACTCGGTCTCTCCATTGCAAAAGCCTACATCGAATTACTTGGAGGCTCCATTCGGGTAGAATCCGAATTAGGAAAAGGATCGACTTTCTATTTCACATTGCCCTATTCAAAAGAGACACGCAAGTCTGAGGAAGAGCCGATCTATATCACCAGACAAGGAATACCTCGCAAAGAATATCCACAAGGCATCACCATTCTGATTGCAGAAGACGATGAGAGTTCGCAGAAGTATTTTCAAGCTGTCTTAAACAACATGAACTTCAATCTGATCTTTGTCAGAAATGGCTATGAAGCCGTAGAAGCCTGTCAAAGAGAGCCGAAGATTAATGTGGTACTGATGGATATCAAAATGTCGGTGATGGATGGTTATACAGCAGCCAAAATGATCAGACAAATCCGTCCGCAAATGCCAATCATTGCGCAAACTGCCATAGCTGTGGATACGGAGCAATACGCCGACGTGTTTAACGTCTATCTTACCAAGCCCATTCGTGCTTCTGAAATGATCTCAGCAATAGATAAGGTACTCAACCAATGATTGGTGGAGTACTTTATCTATTTTCTTCCCGCACTGCTTCTTACTTGACCCGTGGACGATACATATCACGAGCAGTGATACCACATTCCTTCTTCATCCGTATGCTATAAGAAAGCAAAGTGGCAGAAGGTATCTCATCCACATTGTTACTACCGAATGAAAACTTCACACCCGCAGCTTTTGCTTTCAAAATAATGGCTTTGCTCGGTATCTTGTAAAGCTCGTTGATCTCAAGCACCTTCCCACTTTTAGCCAGAACGTCGACAAACTTATTCATACGAGCTTCTGTCCAGAAGAAATCATACCTATCGTTCATCTGTTCAGGCAGGAAGCAGGGGTTTACATAGATATCAGCCGGTTCCTGTAAGACTCCGCAGATTTTATCCAGGATCAGATCCATGTACTGTTGTTCGTCGTCAATAAAGACCTCATCCTTGATCCAGAGACGGGTGCGATTCCCTTTGGTATCGGTAAAAGTAAGTGCATCCGTAAAGACATAATCAAACTCATCGCGTGCAGCCTGCGAGAAGGTAGTTACCCATTCCCTTCCCTCCCCCTGCATTGCCAGAATAAAAGGTTGTGTACGCATTGCATCCAGGAAAGCATAGATCTCACTGTCATTAGTAATCTTAAAACCAATACCGCAATTAGGAGCAATCGCATAATTGACACCAGACTTGCGCGACTGTACGGCCGCCTTTTCTTTCGTCAAACGACCTTTCAGGTGCACATGATAATCCAGTACCGGAAAATCTTCCTGGTGCAAACGGATGATCTCGTCAGTCTGTTCATTGATAGCAGCCAACGACTGACCGACACTATCCAAATTGTCTGTATCCAATTCTTTCACTACAATATCTTTGCACTCAATTGCCCCAGTCCCAGTGCTTGTCAATGAAAAGCAACCCTCCGAGAGCAAAGCAGCATCATGTTCAACGTTACGAAAAGGAGAAGAAGGTTCGATATATTCCACGACCGTTTCGTCGTTGATAAAGACCGAAATGGCCTTTCCTTCCACACGAACACGCATCGCAAACCACTCATTCTCTTTCACAAAACTCTTGGTCAGGTTGCGCACAGACATCAGACTGCCGGTCATTCTCCACCACACAGAATCAGTTCTGTCATTATTGATTGCCACACGATAACCTTTGCCATTGAGCGAATCGGTATGAAAACCCAGAAAACCTTTTCCCCCCGGAGTTGTACGCACCTTCATACACAACTCAAAATCCTTAAACTCCTCTCTTTGAATCGCTGTTGCGGCTACTCCATTCAGACAGAGGGCGCTATCCTTTACCCGGACATCGCCCGCTGTTTTCCAGTTAGCAACATCTAATCCATTAAACAAAACACGCTCTCCAAACCTGTTACAAGAGGAGACCAGCACCAAAAAAGCTACGATACAAAACACAAAACAATTTCTCATGGTATATACTCTTTATCCATTTATAATATTCTTATCTTCATCACCTGATTTCTCACTTTCACTAAATAGATGGCTCCGGTCGGGAGTGCGATCCGTTGTTCATTGTCTGTAGCAGGTACCTTCTTTACCAAAACCCCGTTCAGACTATATACAGAGATAGATTCCCCTTCCAACACCCCCTTCACAATAACTGAGCCATCTTCAGTTCTGACAGAAAACAAGTTACTTTCTGTACCTTTGACGGAAACAACGCTTTCTTCGATGATACGACCAAACCAGTTCCACACATAAGCCGAGTCATAAGCCGCTTTTGAACCAGTTCGAACATATAAGGTACAGGAATCATAATCCAGATTACCAAATAAGTATTCATCCACAGTCACCGGCTCCATTCTTCTCACATGCACTTCTTTCAACCCCATACAATCATAGAAAGCTGCTTCTTCGATGCTGTCCACACTTGCCGGAATAACAAGAGAAGTAAGAGCCGAGCATTCGTATAATGCTCCGTACATGATGGTTGTTACTCCCTCCGGGATATCTATTGAGGCTAAAGAGCTACAGCCATAAAAAGAGAGTCCTCCGATCAACGTGACAGAGGAAGGAATCACCATCTCCTTTAAACCCGAGCAATCAAAAAAGGTAGCCACTTCTAAAGAGGTAATCCCTGAAGGTAAATTGACAGACGAAAGTAATTTGCTATACGCAAAAGCCCCCTCTCCGATCCACACCACCGTGGAAGGAATATGTACGGCGGTCAGTGAATTCATTTCACAAAACGCAGTTTTTCCAATCGCAGTTGTACCTGTGGGGATATCATAATTTGTCGCTTTTGCATTCGGATAGGCCCTCAGCGTATCTTCATTCTTAGAAAACAACACACCATCCACTGTTGAGAAAAAGCTATTCTCATTCGCAACAACAAATTGAGTCAAAGCGTCGCAGCCACTAAAAGCAAAGTCACCTACAGAAGTGAGAGTAGCCGGAAGAGAGACAGTGGCTAGATTGACACAACGTACAAAAGCCTCGTTCTTTATGGCTTTTGTCCCATCGGGTATGTCATACATTGTCGCTTTTGCATTCGGATAAACCAGCAACGTATCTTTATTCTTTGAAAAGAGCACACCACTCACTGATGAAAAGAAGATGTTATCTTCAGCGACACCAAACTTAATCAACGCTTTACAATCCGTGAAAGCATCCACCCCAATGTAAGTAACAGAAGCCGGAATAAAAATAGAATTCAGACTCTTACATTCAAAGAAAGCATACTCTCCGATGGTCGTCAGACTATCCGGCAGTTCAATAGAAGTCAGCGCTTTACATCCACTAAACGCATACGATCCAATCGAAGTAACACTATCAGGTATCGACACCGAAGTCAATCCAGAACATTCATAAAACAGATCTTCATCAATCAGTTTGACCCCCGAAGGAATAGTCATCGAAACCAATCCGGTGCAAAAAGCAAAAGCTTCATAAGCGATCGAAGTCACACCTTGAGGAATGATCAGTGAGGTCAGTGAGCTGCAACCATAAAAAGCATACGGTCCGATGGAGGTCACACCCTGAGGAATCGCAAGCGAAGTCAGCGATTGACATTCGTAAAACACAGACTGTTCGATTTCTGTTACCTCGGAAGGAATATTAACTGCGTTCAGTGCATGGCACTCATAAAAGGCACCTCTGGTCAACTTCGTAACACTCTCTGGAATTGTAACAGACGTAATAAGCGTGTCATACGCAAAAGCGCCCCTTCCCACAATTGTGACACCCTCCGGAATCACATATTCCGCTCCTTTGGCAGCAGGATAAGCAACCAGCGTTTTCTTATCCATGGAATACAACACCCCATCAATAGAAGAGTAGCTCGGATTGCCTTCCGCAACAATAAACTGAGACAGTTTAGGACAACAGGAGAAGGCATTGGTATAGATATCAGCTATGCCTTTCGGAATCGAAACCGACGAAATATTGCTTTTATAAAAAGCCCATTCATCAATGGCAGTAACAGGATAGTTGACGCTGTCAATCTTCACACTATCCGGAATCACCACTCTACCGGTTTTGTTATTGTCACAATAAGACACAGAAGCAGACACACCATCCTGATTCAATATGTATGAAATACTGTCAACCAGGGTCTGCTGTGCTTGGGTTGAGAGTGAAAACAGAATGAAAAGGATACAAGAGATTTGTTTTTTCATTTCAGTATAAATTAAAAGGTACATATTCGGACACGACAAATATAGTTATTAGTATTGGATATAAAGCATTTGTAATACAATACATTTTACAATGCAAGTTTGTGAATAAAATCTTACATTTGCGCTCAATAAGAAAAAGAAGATGGAAAAGAAAAGCTACGAATCACAAATACTACATACCGCGTACACCAAAGAAGATGCC
>JAQUZH010000161.1 GCA_028691445.1 Bacteroidales bacterium
CTCTTCCCATTCCGAACAGAGAAGTTAAGCCCGGTCACGCCGATGGTAGTGCATTTATTGTGTGAGAGTAGGTAGCCGCCCCTTTTTTGAGAGTCCTTCAGCTTTATTGCTGTGGGACTCTTTTTTTTATCCAATCTTATTCCTTCAATCCGGATGCAATAGATTGGTATGCCTGATCTCTTAAGTCACGTTCGGGATGTTCTGATTCTTTGTTCAGATAGATTGCCGGATGTATGGTTAACTTCATCGGATGAGGATGCACATTGTAGGTGTGGCGTTTCATGATGACGTAAGGTCCTTCTATCGTCAATGGGATAATAGGAATATCCAGATGCTTTGCTAATTGAAAAGCACCACTTTTGAAGCGATGCATTTTTCCATCCAGCGTTCGTTCGGCTTCCGGAAAAATAATGACTGATACTCCATTTTTTAATCGTTTTTTTGCTTCGTCCATGGTCGCTACCACTTTCGTTGGTGAGCTGTTGTCTACATAAATATGTCCGGCAGCTTTGCACGCTTTGCCCACAAAAGGCAAGGAACGAAGTTCGGGTTTCATCATCCATTTAAAGTTGTGATTCAGATATCCGTAAAGAAGGAATATGTCGAATGCACCCTGGTGATTGGCAACATAAATGTAAGATGTGTCTGCCTTGATATGCTCTCTTCCGGTGACTTTTACCGGTATGAAAAAGAAGGAACAGATGATGCGCGACCAGTATTTTCCGGGATAATATCCCCAAAAGTTAGAGTTTCCGACTGTTGATCCGATGATTGTGACCAGTGCGGTCAGTGCGGTGAGCAGACAAAGCAGCGGAATGGCGATTATCCATTGGTATATAAAAAGAAAAGCCTTTTTCATACGATCTTTCGTTTATTTCTTACTGATTGTAAAAATAGTTCTTTTTGTGAGTAATAGCAATGAGAGTGTGCCGAAATTGTGTAATTTTGCATGCTAAATAATTAATAGAAAAGATTGTAACTATGGCAGATGACAAAAAAATAATTTTCTCAATGGTTGGGGTGAGTAAAGCTTTTCAACCCAATAAGCAGATTCTGAAAAATATTTATCTCTCGTTCTTTTACGGCGCCAAAATCGGTATCATCGGTTTGAATGGATCCGGAAAATCTACGTTATTGAAGATTATTGCCGGACTGGAGAAGAGCTATCAGGGACAAGTTGTCTTTTCTCCTGGCTACTCGGTAGGGTATCTCTCACAGGAACCTCATCTGGATGATGAGAAAACAGTGAAAGAAATTGTAATGGAGGGTGTGCAGGAAATCGTTGATGTGCTTGCTCAATATGAAGAAATTAATCTGAAGTTTGGTGAACCGGAATATTATGAAGATCCTGACAAGATGGACATCCTTTTTGCCAAACAAGCGGAGCTGCAAGATAAAATAGATGCGACAGATGCCTGGAATCTGGATAGCAAACTGGATCGTGCCATGGATGCATTACGTTGTCCGCCGGAAGATCAGTTGGTAAAGAATCTTTCCGGTGGTGAACGTCGTCGTGTCGCTCTTTGTCGTTTGTTGCTCCAACAGCCTGACATCTTGCTGCTCGACGAACCGACCAACCACTTGGATGCTGAGTCTATCGATTGGTTGGAACAACACTTGAATCAGTATGCCGGAACAGTTATTGCGATTACGCACGACCGTTACTTCCTGGATCATGTGGCCGGTTGGATTCTTGAACTGGACCGTGGCGAAGGTATTCCATGGAAAGGAAATTACACGTCCTGGTTGGAACAGAAGACCCAACGTATGGAACAAGAGGAGAAGACGGCCAGCAAACGTCGCAAGACATTGGAACGGGAATTGGATTGGGTGCGAATGGCTCCGAAAGCCCGTCATGCCAAAGGTAAAGCCCGTCTGAATTCATACGACAAACTGCTCAATGAAGATCAGAAAGATAAGGAAGAAAAACTGGAGATATTCATACCAAACGGTCCGCGTTTGGGTAATAAAGTCATTGAAGTGAATGGTGTCAGCAAGGCTTATGGCGACAAACTTCTGTTTGAGAATCTGCAATTCTCCTTACCTCCCAATGGTATTGTGGGAGTCATTGGTCCGAATGGTGCTGGTAAAACAACACTTTTCCGTCTGATTATGGGTCTGGAGAAACCTGATTCCGGTAGCTTTGAGGTAGGAGAGACGGTTAAGATTGCTTACGTCGATCAATCACATCAAGGCATTGTTGCCAACAAGAGTGTCTATGAAGTAGTATCCGGAGGCACCGAACTAATTCGTATGGGTAATCGCGACATCAACGCCCGGGCTTATCTTTCACGATTCAACTTTACCGGAGGTGATCAGGAGAAACTCTGTGGAGTGCTGTCGGGGGGTGAAAGAAACCGACTTCATCTGGCGATGGCTTTGAAAGAAGAAGGAAATGTACTCCTGCTCGATGAGCCAACCAATGATATTGATGTGAATACGCTGCGAGCTCTGGAAGAAGGATTGGAAGAATTTGCAGGATGTGCGGTAGTAATCTCCCACGACCGTTGGTTCCTCGATCGTATATGTACGCATATTCTCGCCTTTGAAGGCAACTCGGAAGTGTTTTACTTTGAAGGTTCTTACTCCGAATACGAAGAGAACAAACGGAAACGCATGGGTGATGAAGAGCCTAAACGCATCCGTTACAGAAAACTGATGGACTAATCTGAACGGATGGTGAAAAAGGAGCGTGTGATCAAGGAAAATCTGACACAAGGCAAGGTGTCCCGTGTCTTATTGCATTTTGCAATCCCTTTATTGCTCGCCAATGTGTTGCAGCAGTTTTATCAGATCATAGACAGTATTATCGTCGGACAATATGTAGGGAAAGAGGCTTTGGCTGCTGTCACAGCCTCTTATCCTTTATTTTATTTCCTGATATCTCTGGTGATAGGTGTTGGCGGTGGCATTTCGGTGTTGGTAGCAAACTATTATGGTGGCATGCAGTACAAGCAAGTGCAACGGATCTCTTCCACCTATTTCATCTTTCTATTTGCAGCCGGAGTGATCATAGCCCTGTTGGGAATCCTTTTTTCAGACGCGATCTTCCGTTTGATCGGTACCCCTGAAGATGTGTTGCCTCAGGCGATTACCTACTTTCGCATCTACATTGCCGGGACCATCTTTTACATCACCTTTAACGGGTTTATCTCCATCTTGCGCGGTGCCGGCGATTCAGTGACGCCACTCTACCTGATGTTGGTTTCTGTTTTGCTCAATCTTGTGCTCGATCTGTTGTTTGTCGCTTATTTAGGATATGGGGTGGAAGGTGCCGCTTATTCCACGCTAATAGCGCAAGCCGTCGCTCTATTCCTTTCGATTATCTATCTGAACCGTCATCACGCGATACTCTCTTTTACGCGCCAAACATTCTGCTTTGACTTTTCCCTCTTTAAGCAAGGCATCAAACTGGGTGTTCCTTCGGGTATCCAACAATCCTCGATCGCCTTGGGGATGGTCGCACTGCTTTCGATCGTTAACAGCTTTGGCACCGATACGTTGACGGCTTATGGTGCAGTCGGACGGATTGAGTCGATCATTGCCCAGCCTATGCTCACCTTAGGAAGCGCTTTGGCCACTTTTGCCGGTCAGAATTTCGGTGCTCAGAATCAGCAAAGAGCTTTGAAAGGGCTGTATCTCTCTCTTTTGTGGTGTCTGGGTATCAGTGTTGTGGTTGCTTTGCTCGCTTTCTTCTTTGGAAAAGAGGCGATCATGCTTTTCAATAACGAATCATCAGTCGTAGAGATAGGCTATACCTACCTTTTGATTCTCTTCAGTTTTTATCTGTTCAACTCCGCGATCTGTGTGCTGAATGGCTTCTTGCGTGGAGTAGGCGACACCTTTTTTCCAATGCTGGTGAGTGTGGTTTCGTTGTGGCTTCTCCGTTTGCCTTTGGCCTATTTCTGGAGTAATTTGAGTGGAGAAACCGGAATCTGGTGGTCCGTTGTTGCCTCATGGGCCATAGGCTTACTTGTCACGGTTGTCTATTACTATTCTGGCAAATGGCGCAAAAAGAAAATTGAGCTGATCTGTTATTCCATTGAATAACATGTCTGCAAGATCTGTAGTATATCTTGCGATTGAATCTTTTTAATAATCCGAGACTTAATTTTTGCTTCTTCGAATCTATTTGTTACATTTGCAAGCTGAATAGATATTAACACATGAAACGCAAATATACACTCTTCTTCCCAAATAATACAGGATCTTTTTCCGAACAAGTACAGTCTATTTTTGAATTGCTTCAGACAAATGCGGTAGATGTAAATCTATTGTTTGTAACTGTTTTTGTTGCTTCAGATAGCGATGTAGATTTCTTTCTGAAAAAGAGAGAAGCAGTCGTACGTTTTCAGAAAAGCTTCCCGCAAGTACCCATCTGCGTATTGGCTCAAGCACCTGCCAATAATGCGTTGGTTGCGTTGGAAGTCTGTTTTACAGATGCGTCAGTGACTGTTAATTATAAGCGGTGGAATAACCAGATGAGCTATACGATTGCCACTCAAGGTGATTCACGCTACCTCTTTTCTGCCGGCTTGTCCATGGATATTCAACCGGGTCATTCTATCCCTTCTCTGAAAATTCAGTCCGAATCCGCTTTTTCAATCATGCAATCGATCTTGACAAAGGAAGAGCTTTCGATGGATCACGTGATCCGTCAATGGAATTACATTCCCCGTTTGGTGGAAGAGGTCGATGTGGAAGGGAAAACCTATCAGAACTATCAGATCTTTAACGAGATTCGTCAGAAATACTATTCCTATTATAAGAAGAAGAGCGGTTATCCGGCAGCTACCGGAATCGGATCGAGCAACGGTGTTGTAACTATCAGTTTTATGGCTGTCTCAGATACCTTGTGTGAAGATGCCCTCGAATTAAGCAATCCGAATCAGATCGATGCCTACAACTACGGTCAGGAAGTACTTGTTGGTTATCCATTGTTAGAACAGCAGAAGAAAACACCCCTCTTTGAAAGAGGAAAAGTGCTGTCTGAATCCGATCAGTTCACCTTTTTTATTTCCGGAACAGCATCCATTATCGGACAGGAAACGGTCTGTATCGGTAATGTGGCCGGTCAGACCACACAGACGATACAAAACATTACATCCCTTATGTCGCCCGATGCTTCAGAGCGAGCCGCTCAACTCATCGATATGAATTGCTCCAAAGAGGTTGCTTACCTGAGGGTTTATATCAAAGATAAATCAGACTTTCCGGTGGTACGGCAGATATGTGAAGAGCAATACGGTGCGCAGAGTTGCATCAATTACGTGGAGGCAGAGGTTTGCCGCACCAATTTGCTAGTGGAAATAGAAGGTGAGTTTAACGGGCACTGAACAACCAAGCGTCTGTATGTTCCGGATGAGCTTTCCGTAAATCAATCACAGCCTGTTCGCCCATTTTCTTATCGGTAAATGATTCTACATAAACGCGCACTCTACCGTCGCGTTCGATGTATCCGGCTTTAGAAAAACCTTTCGCTTTCTGATTAACAACCTGACGTTCTGCGGCTTTGATTGTCTCCACACTTCCCACAACGATATAATAGGAGCGTCCAGTAGACTGAGCAGGCAAAACTTCCCGTACAGGTGCCGGTGTAGGTTTCTGTATCGTTTCCGGCTTTGTCGTACTCGGTTGGGCAGCAATAGCGGGAGTTGTTACAGGAGCAACAACAGGAGCAACAGCTGAAATTGTTTGGGTAGTCGCTACAGTGCTTTCCATCTCATCAGCCGGTAGATTGTCCGGAGTTACTGTGGTCAAAGGAGCGATAGTATCAGCCGATGTTTCAGTTATCGGCTCTTTTTCGTTTGTATTCGGACTAGCATACAATATTGCTGCATAGTCGGTTTGTGGATTCTTTACAGGGGTAGAAATGAGCACAAACACAAGTACGGCAGCAGCAACAGCAGCAATCTGACGCACAAAGGTACGTTGTATCCGGATGTGTATATACTCTTCTTTTTCCTTGGGTACAAGTGAAATACTCTTCGGCTGCTCCAAATAACGCAATTCTAGGCAGCGGAAAGGAGCAAGGCCATAGTATTCAGGAAATACCAGTTCGGCGGAAGATTCAAACTCTACGGCAGACCGCTCGTTCAAAAAGAGTTTGCCCACTTGTCCCAGACTCACCTTTCTCTCTTCTTTTAGTTTGGCCTTTAACGCACAAACATCATTTTCCAGCATTATTGAAGCAGCAGCATAGTCAACC
>JAQUZH010000162.1 GCA_028691445.1 Bacteroidales bacterium
CTTGTGAAAAGGTGGTAGGACGTTATAAAGCAATAATCAGAACAATATCAAACGTGTATTCATCAGAAAACAAACAGGATGCAGACTTCAACAAAGCGTGCGAGCTTGCTGATAAGTTTGCGAAGAAAGTGGGTCGTCAGCCCCGTATCATGATTGCAAAGATGGGACAGGATGGTCACGACCGTGGAGGTAAAGTGGTAGCAACAGGTTATGCAGACTGCGGATTTGACGTCGATATGGGACCTTTGTTCCAGACTCCTGCCGAGTCAGCCAAGCAGGCTGTTGAAAACGATGTTCACGTGCTGGGCGTCTCTTCACTGGCTGCAGGTCACAAGACCCTGATTCCTCAGGTCATCGACGAACTGAAGAAACTGGGTCGTGAAGATATCTTGGTCATTGCCGGTGGTGTAATCCCTGCGCAAGACTACGACTTCCTGTACAAAGCAGGTGTGGCAGCTATCTTCGGTCCGGGTACCAACGTATCCAAGTCTGCTTGTCAGATCCTTGAACTCTTATTGGAAGAATAAGATTCTGCCTGTCAGACTTGATTCAGGAGTGAATTCCTAATCTGATAAATACGACACAGAGTTTCTGTTTTTAACTCTGTGTCGTATTGTTTTAAATGGTTTCTTTTAAATTACGATTTCCAAGTAATATTAAAATCTCTATTGAGCAGAACTAAGAAGCATGGCTAAACATAAACAACTCTCATTGATTATTGAAGTGATTGCTTTTCTGAAGCAACTTCTAAAGTATAATGCTTCAGTGAATACAGATGAGGATATTCAAAAAATGCAATATACACTTTTAAGGGAAAATCACGTCATTGAAAAAGGACTGTCAATGCGTCATCCTATTCTCGGATTCGGTAAAGCAAAAGTGAAATCGTTGCTTGATCGTTTAAATAAATATTATGCATTATACCATGCTTCAGACCCTGATTTTATGATTTATCCACTCTCTACCATTCAGCAATATATATCCTACACAACCAGCCAGGGTGTTCAAATCCCTGAGATTGAACAGGAGTTTACAATGTTAGTGGAGAAAACTCAATTGAGAGAAAAACTCCATGCTAAATGTGGTATCATTGCTTTAAAGAAAGAGGATGTATTAAAAACCTTGCCACCAAACTTTTTTGAATTTGTCAGTTCACGACACTCTATCCGTTATTTTACAAAAGAGATTCCAGATGAATCCATCATTCGTAAAGCATTGGAGATTGCACAAACTACACCATCAGCATGCAATAGGCAAGCATGGATGACTCATATTTTCCGAGGTGATATCAATCAACGACTAATAGAATGGCAACATGGAGCACATGGTTTTGAGAATGAAATTCACATGTCAATTTTAGTCACAGCCAATCAAAAAGCTTTTTTGTCATACGAATCACATCAGGTGTATGTGGACGGAGGTCTCTATGCAATGACCTTAATGTTTGCCATCCATGCACAAGGATTAGGTACTATGCCCTTGTCTTGCGGCTTTAAAGCAAGTAAATTGGCCACACTTCATAGCGAGTTTCAAATACCGGAAAATGAAGTTCCGATCGTTATTATTGGAGTCGGATGTTTGCCCGACGAATTTAATGTTGCTGCTTCTACCCGGAAGAGTATTGATTTGACCACCGTAATTCATACCTGAAAATGAGAATACTTATAGTTAATCAGCCTTTGAATAACAGAGGAGATGAGTCTGCGCACAAGGCTTTGATTCGTTCTATCATACGCGCTTTGCCTAATGCCCATGTGCAAGTCTTGTTTGTTGGTTCAAATGAGGATAGCATACGGCAGTTTACAGTGCATTCGAATGTTCAATACACGAATCTGAAGAAGGGAAAATTTTATTCCACTTTCATGAAAAACGGTTTGTATACAGGACTATTTTCTATCTGGAATATGCATCCAACGATACGGAAAGTCATGAAGATCATCCAACACAGTGATGTTGTATTATGTGCTCCAGGAGGAATATGTATGGGAGGATTCTATAATTGGCAACATCTTGCATATTTGTATATTGCCAAAAGAATGAATAAAAAGATTGTTTATTATGGACGATCTTTCGGCCCGTTTTCAGATGAGACTAAGAGAAAAAGGCGTTTTAAAGAGATTAGTTATGAGTTATTACATACGTTTGACTTTCTCGCCATCAGAGATCAGATGACAGAACGGTTAGCTGATGAAATTGGTGTTCGATATTTTTCAACTGTGGATGCAGCTTTTCTGGATGAACCTCAGATACAGATTCCTAATGAAGTACACTCTATGATCGGGACGGGCGAATACATGGTTCTGACTCCCAATGTTTTAGTATGGCATTATTCCTATAAGAATATTCCTCAATCTGTTATCCATAATTTTTTTGAGTCCATTATTAAATTAATGTTGAAGGAGTATCCAACGCTTACTATTGTAATGTTGCCTCAGACTTTTAATTATAAAAAGGAGATAGATAATGACTATAATTTCTTGTGCGAATTAAAAATGTCTATTGGATCTGATCGGATTGTGGTGATTCCGGATACCTACAGCTCGGACATCCAGCAATCCATTATCTCAAAAAGTAAATTCATAATCGGATCTCGTTATCATTCGATCATTTTTGCAATTAATATGAACAGACCGTTTGTTGTTCTGATCTATGAACATAAGATCTCTGGATTACTTGAAAAACTTGATAAACGAGATTGTATGGTAGAGATATCAGATATATTCAATTCAGAACAAAAAATTAATAAGGCTCTCTTGCAAATTAGTCAGTTGCTGCCAGTGATTTCTGATGATGCGCAGATGAAGGAAAAAGCAAGAAAGATTTCAAATGATTGTTTCGATCAATTCATCTCTTGGGTCAAAGCGATGTAGCATGCTTTTGTATCGAAGAAGTTTACGATATTCATCTAACATACAAAATGGCGAATTCCTGTTTTATTTAAACGTTTCCATTACGTAGCATACACCACCTTCTATAACTAAACATTGATGCGTCTATCCATCATCATTCTCAACTATAACACCGCTTCGCTGGCGCTGCGTTGTATCGCTACGATCCGTCAGTATCTGTCTGAAGGCAGCTACGAACTGATTGTCATTGATAACAACAGTCGTCAAGAGGAGTATCAGATACTTGAACAAGCTCTTGGTAAGGGCGATGTCACCCTCTTTCGATCCAGAAAGAACGTAGGTTTTGGAGCCGGCAACATGCTCGGTGCCAACTTTGCCAAAGGCAAATACATCTGTTTTCTCAACAGCGACGTCGAACTGATGGAAGATTGCATGATGCCTCTCTGTGACTATTTGGAGTCACATCCAGAGGTAGGTTGTGTTACTCCGCAGCAATATGACAGTGAGCGGAAGCCTGTGCCCGCCTTCAATCACAACCCCGGCATCAGGCACGAGATCCTAGGCAAGAAGTTTCTCGAAACCTTTTTCCCTGCCCGTTATCCCCGTCGCAAACGGGTCGTTTACACAGCGCCCTTTGCAGCTTCACAGATCAACGGCTCCTTCCTGCTTTTTCCTACCACACTCTTTTTCGAGGTTGGAGGTTTTGATACCAATATCTTCCTCTATTACGAAGAGTTTGACATCTGTACCCGTCTCCGTCGGCGTCACTATCAAAGCGTCGTTGTGCCCCAATACAAGTTTCTCCATCTGCATGAAGCCTCTACGACGCAGAGATGGTCGCTTTCCAAAAGAGAGCTCTATATCTCCAAGATGTATGTCTATAAGAAACACCATCCCTGCGTATTGTATATGATTTATCTGGCGATCAATATCGTCAAACTCCTGTTTAAACCCAAACGGTGGTATATCCTCCGTACCATTTGGAGGGGAGAGATGTTAAGCCATTCGATGCGACACTTGGTCTGATTGGGAATCGGACGGTAAGTTTGAGTTGGTACAAGTTGGTATGATCAGCTGTTGATTGGCAAACAGACTGTCTTGCTTGAGTCTGCACTATTTGACCTGATCGGGAATAGTAAGGAGTATTTGAGCCGGTAGTGTTGGTCTGATCAGATATCGATCGGGAAACGGACTTCGTGTTTGAGTCGGTACTGTTTCCAGAAGCGGCGTCGATACTTCAGGATCCGATTTCTGCACTGCTCCTCATTGTAGCCGCGAGCCTCCGCGTAGCTCCGTGCCAGCACCAGGAAGAAATCCGTCTGTCCCCAGAGGCGGGCAAAGTTGGCGCATCCCTTGTTTATACTCACCGCACCAAAGTTCATCCGGTTGATATCCACCAGACAGAAATCCCATTGCCCATTGATCTTGTCAAAAAGGATATTCCCCGGCGAATAGTCGCGGTGGTAAATGCCTGACTCATGCAGACGTGCAGAAAAACGGCCAAAAGCCTCGATGACTTCCTTGTTTTCAATTACATTGGCCGTGCCAAACTCATAAAAATTGCGAGCATGCGGCTTCTGGATACTGATGAAATACGAAATACCCAGCAGTCCGTTATGCTTCTCCTCGATGTAGGCAATCGGTTCGGGGGTAGTGACACCCGCTTCCATCAAACGTTTCGGATAGGAATAAGCCCTCCAGCCTTTCGACGGACGGAAGTACGAGTAGATCACTCTGTTGATAAAAAAAGGAGTTCGATACCGCTTCACATTGATACGAATGCCTTGCTCTTCAAACACTTTGATCAGATTGCGCCCCGTGTAGATGGTCTCACCTTCCACTTCAAACCGTTGCGGAATACTTTCTACAAAAGGACGAAGATGCTCAAAAAAAGGATTGATTAATACGGTGCGTTTCATCATAAAGCGTCTGTATTTAGAGATAATCAGGAGCCAATTAGTAATTGAGCGCAAAATTAAGCAAAAAGAATCAGATGCGTTTCAAAAGAATACCCTATATTTACCATTCGTTTTATTCAATGACAAGCAACCATTCGTACAAACATGAGAAACAAGATTGCCATCCTGCTGTTGTTGCTGCTTCTGATAGGGAAGAGCACAATCGCCAAAGAGTTGAAATTCAGCTCACAAGGTACCTTTAAGATCGTGCAGTTTACCGACGTTCATTACATTCCTAATGACCCTCGTTCAGATACGGCAATGATCGCGATCCGCGAAGTGCTCGATGCCGAGAAACCCGATCTCGTCCTTTTCACCGGCGACATTGTGACCGGCAAACCCGCCCGTCTGGGGTGGGAAACCGTTACCGTAGAAGTCAGTAAGCGACAGATTCCTTTTGCTGTCGCACTCGGCAATCACGATGACGAATTAGATATGACACGCGAACAGCTGGCTGAGATGATTGTCCGCTTTCCCGGCAACCTCAACAAAGAAAAACAGAAAGGAGTGAAAGGCCGACTGCAAACCGTTCTCCCCGTCAAGCATGCCAAAGGAGGCGATGCCGCCCTGCTTTACATCCTCGACTCCAACAGCTATCCTACCATTGATTCGCTCAAAGGATATGGCTGGTTTACCTCCGACCAGATCGCTTGGTACGAACGTCAAAGCCGTAGATACAACAAGAAAGACACTCTACCCGCATTGGCCTTCTTTCACATCCCCTTACCCGAGTACCGCACCGCTTACAACAAACTCAAAACTGACCTTCCCGGCAGTCGCAGAGAAACAGAATGTGCCCCCGAACTCAACTCCGGCCTATTTTACACGATGCATCGCCATGGCGATATCATGGCAACCTTCGTAGGCCACGACCACGACAACGATTATATAGCCCCTTATCTTGGCATCTGGCTCTGCTATGGTCGCTTCACCGGAGGAAAGACCACCTACACCCATATCACAAATGGCGCCCGGGTCATCGAGCTCCACGAAGGACAGCGCAGTTTCGCGACCTGGGTACGTCTGTTTGGAGGCGATGTGGTAGATCGGATGGAGTGTTTGTCAGCTGCAAAAGAATAACCAACAGGAAACAGCTGAGATGCGATAAAAATCTCTTCCAAATATTTCTGAAAAAACGAACCGTTATCTTTCCGATCTCTTCTGTATATTTTCCTAAAAATATACGGTTATTTCTCCGAACTCTTCTGTATATTTTTTACAGCAAGAACCGTTGTTTATCCGTTCACTTTCGTATTTTTGCCTCTTCTTAGTCGTAAAACAAATTCATAGTTTAGTGTCTCAATGAAACAGATTTCACTCATACTCCTTGCTATCCCCCTTTGCATCGGTTTAGCAACAAGCAACCCGGCTAATGCAAAGGTTGTCGGAGCAGTGCAG
>JAQUZH010000163.1 GCA_028691445.1 Bacteroidales bacterium
TGTGAACATCTTTTTGAAGCCATGGCCTGCAATTTTAATAACTACACCACGGTACAACTGTATACGTTCTTTGTTACCCTCTTTGATTCTGTAAGCTACTGTGATTGTATCACCGCTTTTGAATGCTGGAAATTCAGGACTTTCAACCTTGAAAGCCTCTTGTGCTACTTTAATTAAATCCATGTCTTTTGTGCCTTTAAAAATTTGAGTAAGACGCAATATTACAAGAGCTTTCTTATAAGAGATTGCGCTAAAGCGGTGCAAAGTAACAGCTTTTTATTCAGAAAATCAAATATTTCCGTCATTAAATGAATGTGACTCCTGCATTCAATCTTCGCTTCTCTTTTTTTATTCCGTCAGAATCGATATATTTGCAGATATAACCATTAATTCTAACTGATATCCATATACTTTTCATGAAACGCCTTCTTATCGTTATTCTATATAGTGTAGCTTCTTTTGTTCCACTTTCTGCTCAAATTCTGATCCCGGATCTTTTGGCACCCTATAAAAATGAAACGGATTGCCGAAACTGGGTCGATTCGGTTTACAATGCCATGTCACTGGATGAACGTATCGGCCAACTATTTATGAAGGTGGTTTCTCCTGAGTTGTCTGAGTTGAATATGAATGAAATACAGACTCTGATCACTGATAATCATATTGGAGGTGTCTTGTTTCAGAAAGGAGATGCTGAAGCACAGGCTGCTGTTACAAACTTTGCTCAAAGCTGTGCTAAACTACCTTTGCTTGTAGCTTTGGATGGTGAGTGGGGGCTGTCTATGCGACTTGCCAATACGATTCAGTTTCCAAAAAATATGACGCTGGGTGCTATTCATAATGATTCATTACTCTATTGTTATGGCAAGGAGGTGGGAAGAGAGTGCCGTGAGATGGGCATCCATGTAAATTTTGCCCCGGTGGCCGATGTGAACAGTAATCCCGGCAACCCTGTCATTGGTAACAGGTCTTTTGGCGAAATACCTGAAAATGTAGCGTCCAATTGTATTGCTTATTTTAAAGGGCTCCAGAGTCAAGGTGTTATTGCTGTCGGTAAGCATTTTCCGGGTCATGGTGATACCTCCACGGATTCGCACGAGGAACTGCCTGTGGTGGACCACAAAAAGAAAAGATTGCATGATGTTGAGCTATATCCTTTTCGTGCGATCATCGAATCGGGCATTGATGGTATGATGAGCGGACATTTGTATGTCCCGGCTTTAGACACAACCTTTCAACCGGCGAGTCTTTCTCCCAAAGTAGTGGACGGTCTGTTGAAAGAGTCCTTGCAGTTTGGCGGTCTGATATTTACCGATGCATTAGTGATGAAAGGGGTTTCTTCTTCCGAAAATCTCTGTGTGCGTGCGTTACTTGCCGGTAACGATGTGTTGCTTGATCCGGATAACATAGGCATGCAGATGCAACAGGTGAAAGAAGCGTTAAACCAGGGAATTATATCACGTACTATGCTTGAGGATAAACTGATGAAGATACTGACATATAAGTACATTGTCGGCTTGAATGAGTACAAGCCGATCCTGCTGGAGAATCTGAAAGAACGTCTGAATCCACTCTCTGCACAGTCACTCAACAGTACGCTTCATCGACGTTCGATCACAGTAGTAAAGAATGATTCGGATCACTTGCCCTTGCATCAAGTAGCCACTTCTCCTATTGCTTCTCTCTCAATTGGTGCAGATTCAAAAACATCATTTCAGGCACACCTTCAAGCGTATTCCCCGATGGTTTGTCTGACGACTTCATCTGCTATGTCAAAGAAAGAGTCTGACAAGTGGCGTACTACGCTGAAGGATTTTCCTCAATTGATTGTTTCTATTCACTCTTCAAGAGCTGCTGAGAATCAGGCTTTGGTGGAACTTTGTAAGATGCATCAGGTGACGTTGGTTTTTTTTGTATCGCCCTATACGATGTCCAACTTCAGCGAATCAATCACGTATGCAAAGTCTGTTGTGATGGCTTATGAAAATAGCGCTGAAATGCAGCAATCAGCTGCGGAAGCTGTTTGTGGCGGCTTGGATGTGCAGGGTAAACTTCCGGTTACTGTGACTGATCTGTTTTCAGAAGGAACGGGACTTACGCTCCGAAAATCACGTATTTCTTATTCCCGTCCGATGGATATAGGCGTTTCGTATGAGGCTTTGGATGAAATAGAAGCTGTTGTGAAAGAGGGGCTCGCAGAGAAAGCGTATCCCGGTTGTCAGGTGATGGTGGTTAAAAATGGCTATGTCATTTATGATCGCGCTTTTGGTTCTTTTGATTATGCTCAAACCCATCCTGTTGAAATATCTGATAGTTATGACTTGGCTTCTCTGACCAAAACGACGGCCACTCTTCCGGCTGTTATGAAACTGTATGACCAACAGAAGATTCGTTTGAGTGATAAAGTCTCGTCTTATCTGCCTTTTCTTCTCCATACTGATAAAGAGAATCTGACCATCAGTGATCTGCTGTACCACGAATCGGGTCTGACACCGTTCCTCCCTTTTTATGAGAAACTGATTGACAAGGATAGCTATAAAGGTCCGCTTCTTGCAAGGAAACAGGATAATATCTATACGCTTCCATTTGATGGTACTTACTTTGCGAATAAGAACTTCATGTATGAGAAAAGCTTGGTTTCTGCTGTCAAAAAACCTAAATATACGATTCAAATGGCGGAAGGAATGTATCTGAGTGATTCATTCAGGGATACCGTCATGCAAGAGATCGTACGAAGTCCATTGGGGTCGCTTCATACATATCAGTACAGTGATCTCAATTTTATTCTCTTGAAAGAGCTTGTTGAGGTTGTGACAAAAGAGTCTTTTGATACCTATATCGACCGTACTCTCTATCGTCCGTTGGGGGCAGCGAAAATGGGCTTTCATCCGTTAACCCGCATGCCTAAGCAATCGATTGTTCCAACTGTGGATGATCAGTTTCTTCGCAAACAACTCCTTGTAGGTTATCCGCACGATGAAGCAGCAGCTGTGTTGGGTGGAGTGGCCGGTAACGCGGGACTCTTTTCCAATGCAAACGATATTGCGAAGTATCTGCAGATGTTACTCAATCAAGGGACGTATGGAGGCGACCGCTTTTTATCTGCAGAGACTGTCCGTCTGTTTACCGAGAGTAAAAGTGACTATAGCCGTCGGGGTCTGGGGTTTGATAAGTCGGTGCAAGGAGACAGCAAACTGAGTCCGGTTTGTGACGCGGCATCAAAGACGGAAGATGTATATGGCCATACCGGTTTTACGGGAACCTGTTATTGGGTAGATCCCCATCAACAACTCATTTATATCTTTCTAAGCAATCGTGTCCATCCGTCGCGGGGTAATAACAAGTTATCTACCCTGAGCATTCGTTCCCGAATCCATGAGGTGATCTATAAAGCGCTGGGTGTGGAGTAGTCGATTATTCGAAGTTCAACGACAAGACAAACAGACGCGAAGTCATCTTTGACAGCGCATTGGTGTACTTGATGTTATCCAGAATGACGAGGTCGCTTCTGTCTTTTTCTAAAAGATCATTCAGCCCCAAACAAAACTTTAGTTCCGGGCAAAACTTGAAATAGCGGTAATAGAGGTTACATCCAATGCCAATCTCAAAATAGGTCGAAACAGACTTGGCAAGCAACTCACTCCCTTTTTTCTTCGATAAGTCAAAAGCGATACTCGGACCGGCAATCAGGTAGGGACGAATGTTGTTTAAACGCTCTGAACTAAATTTGAGGTGTATCGGGAGCATCAGATAGTTCGTTTTCATGGTGAAATTCGTCTCTTTCCCGGAATTATGGTCACGGAAGACGATGTTCTTGTCGCCGAAGTAGAGCGAAGGAGAGAAGCGAAGATTGAGGACAGGGGTCAGGTACAAGTCTCCGATTAGTCCCACGTTAAATCCCGGATTGTGATTGGGTATTTCGGCAAACCATGATTCTCCTTTCGGTGTTGTCACTCCGGTATGAAAGCATTCCAGATCTTGCGAGTGAATACCCATCATAAAACCGTAATGAAAGATCTTTTGATCCGCATACGGTTGGTTCTTCACCTTTTGAGATTGGGCGAAAAGCATGCTGAAACAGCTTGTAAAACAAAGAAGGAGTATATATCTTTTCATTTGCTTATTCTATCATCCTTTAAACGGGATTTCAATTGTCTTATTGTCTTGTGATGGAGATTCACTTGGTATCAAGCAATCTGAATGAACGTTTTGAGGTTGCGTCAGCCACTTGCACGATACAGGCTTGATGCCCTTTGGGGTATGGCAAAATAAGATCCTCTTCCGTTGTTGAAGCATGTAATAACGTACCTCCCAAAGAGAAAACTGAGATCTGACTTTTGCTTTGGATGTTTCTGATGCGGATGGTACTGTTCTCTACATAACAGGCAACGCTACCGGAAAAGTTTTCAGAAAGGTCCGTCAAACCTCCTGAAACTTTAAAAGAAACTTGCTTGTCATTGAGCGTTATGTCGCTTAAAGGGACTTTGGTAGGATATCCGTTCCAGGAAAGCGCATTGGGTGTTGTTTCGTCAGAGAATCTATTGGAGCTTCCTCTCTGAAAGGTCCACATTGTTCCTGCCTTTTTGATGTAACAACAGTAGTGACTCGACACACTGTTCAGCGAATTAAAGGCTCTTGTTCCAGCTACCAGTCCCCATTTCTCAACCATTTTCGCTGAACGGTCGACATGGTAGATCAGCAATCCATATCCCAGTTCACTGACAGCCTGAGTCGTGTCCCATCCCTGTGAACTGCGTGTTTCGAGTAAGTAAAACTCACCTTCTGTCTCTGTATTGATCCTGTATGCATTGTTTGTACCAATCGAAGGGAGTGTTACATTGGCCGGAGCACCATCCAATACGACCGGATCTATCCATCCGCATACGTATCTTTCGATGGCTGATAAATAGGGGGGAGTCTGCGAATGATTATTGTAATTGCCAATGTCCATCAGAAAATAATTACTCATGACAGAGTTGGCGCTGACAGTGTTATAGAAATCAGGAATACCGAGCACATGAGCAAACTCGTGACAAAAACTGCCTATGCCTGCTATTTGGTTGCCGCTTGTACCCCGAAGTTCGGAAGTGCATGCATAGCCCATCATGCTTACGCCATCCAGAGACCAGGGAGCTGTATAAAAATACCTCCGTTGAGACCAGATTGCTGTGGCTGGCGCACCCTGAGCTTCATCATAACCGGCATAAATAAGAAAGACATTATCAATGATTCCATCTTTATTTAGATCATAAGATGAGAAATCAAGGTTATAACTGTCGTGGGCAAGTTGACAGGCTTGTTTTACCAGAACATCCAGATACAGATCGTTGTTTGAACCAAAACCGTTTCTACCATAATAGGATAGCGATTGTGGAAGCGTTACGGGGCCGACGACATCAAATGTAATCGAAAGCTTCCCCATGGAGTTGGCTTTGAAGTAGTCGCGCGCGCTACCTGTGGCTCCATGAAGCGTGTATCCTTCCTGATTGAGCAGGTTTGAGAATGAGGCCTGGGGATTGGGTGTTGTAAAAGTTAAATCGCTGAAGTTTACCAGAATGACCAATGTCTTTATCGAACCGGTCGTTGGAAAAGCAGCCACGGATGCAGCTGTTTCCGCTATACTTCGGCTTTGTAGAGCACTTTCTTCCATCTGCATTCTGACTGGTTCCGGCAATCCTTTGGTGAGAGTAAGGAGATGGTTCATCTCCTTGATGGTGCGTTTGCTGATATCAGATACTCTGACTTTGCCGGGGATCAGGTTGTGGAGCGCATCAACTGTTGCATAGACAAAATAGTCAGAATCATTGCGTGTAACGACATAACCATCTGTCGTAGTATAGTAGTGGAAATACTCATCTCCCTGAAGTAGCACTTCCAGAAGCGTGCCATCCGGTTGTCTTATCGCAATGGGTTTGTCATACGCTCTTCCCGCAACAGTCAAGTGCGTGCTAAGGATGACAGATAAAACGAAGAATCCCCAACGAAGTATGACAGGTGTGCTACTCATAAGCTGTTATTCACGATATTTGCCTTCGTCGCAGTCCTCAATAATGTTGACGTAACTGGTATAGCGCGATTCGCTGATCGTATGGAGCTCAACGGCTTCCCTTACAGCACAGCCCGGCTCATGGATATGGGTGCAGTTATTGAAGCGGCATCGGGGCGAAACCTTGAATATTTCCCGAAAGTAATGTGCAATTTCCG
>JAQUZH010000009.1 GCA_028691445.1 Bacteroidales bacterium
TATGTGATACCCAACTCACGCAACGTGATACGGGGTGGTAAATATACCGCCCAACTCGTACTCTCAGCGGAAGATTCCACACAACGTCCCCGTTATTATGTCAATAACAAGGAACTGGCTGCTGACCAGAAAGGAAAGGTTGAGATGATCTGCAACAGCACGGGCAACTTCTCACTGACCGGATTCATTGAGCTACAGCACTCAGACGGAACAAAGATCATGCGTCCATTCAAAGAAGATTATACCGTCGTCGAACCGACCGCGACTATCTCTCCTACGTTGGTCAATGTCTTTTATGCCGGTATTGAGAACCCGATAGAGATCTCCGTTCCGGGTGTGCCCAACAGTCAAGTGACGGCAACCATCACCAATGGCAACGGCACACTCAGCCGCTCAGGAAATAACTGGAGCGTCAAACCGACACAGATTGGCAAAGAGTGTCTGATAGCAGTCAGCGCCACGATGGACGGACGCAGTCAGGTGGTCGCCACCAAGACCTTTCGTGTACGCGCATTGCCTACCCCTCGTCCATTTATAGTTTTCACGGACGACAAAGGAGTGCAACAACGCTACAAGGGTGACCGCGCGATATCAAAAGCAAGCGTACTGGCTGCCCCCGGCATCATAGCCGCTTTGGACGACGACTTCCTGGATGTGAAATACAAAGTGTTAAGCTTTGAGACAACCTTCATCAATGCGATGGGAGATAACGTTTTCGAACGCACAGAAGGGACAAATTTCTCCGAGAAAATGGTGGCACGATTTCGTAATTTAAGCAAAGGAAGCCGCTTCTTTATCTCCAGAGTTCGCGCTGCCGGTCCCGATGGTGTGGAGCAGAGTCTTCCTCCTCTGGAAGTGATTATTAATTAGAAAACACGATTAGAGATGAAACATACAGCACTAATTGCCACACTTCTTTTGGCATTCGCAAGTACAAGTGTCACTTGGGCACAGACCGTCAGACCAACGGTTCCTGCAAAAGCAACGGCCGCTCCTGCCAAACCGGCCGCAACTCCTTCGAGAGAGGCGACTACTTCAGCCAGAGAGAGACTGGATGCTGCCGCTGCCGCACAAAAAACGGACGGCAAACAGCTTTCCGTTCGCGCGCAAAGTAAATTTGGCACCGGCCCTGTTTCCCCCAATCAGACGGTATGGTCGCGCGAGATCTACCGTGAACTGAGCGATACCAAAGAGGAAAACATGCCTTTGTTTTCCCCTACCACTCCGATAGGCGACCGTGCCAATCTCTTTACGCTGATCTTCCGTCTGCTGGCAGAAGGAAAGATTACGGCCTACGAAGATGTAGACGGAAGGGAGATCTTTACCGACCAGTACAAGATAAACTTCAAAGATCTGCTTGACCTGTACGAGATCATCAACGAAGAAGAGGTGGTACGTGGAAGCAAAACCATTACCTACAAGATCGAAAACAGCGATATCCCCTCCAAGAATGTCAAGAGTTTTTACATCAAAGAGGTGTATAGCTTTGATCAGCGCTCGTCACAATTCAATTCTTCAATCTATTGCATCTGTCCGCTCATCACGCGTGAAGATGAATACGGATTGAGTTCGCGTGTGCCGATGTTCTGGATTAAGTACGAAGATCTGGCTCCGTTCCTGACGCAGACACCGATCTTGTCGAGCAACACCAACAATACGCTCCGTCTGACGTACAACGATTACTTCACGATGAAGCAGTATAAAGGCGACATATTCTATGCCACCAACCTGGCCAACAAGAGTCTGGCTCAGATTGCCAAAAATGACTCTACCCTACTGCGTAAAGAACGGGAGAAGATCGAGCAACAGATCGATACCTTTGAGGCTAGTCTTTGGGTCAAACCGGATACAACACTTGTCGTAGAAAAAGGCAAGAAGGCGAAGACACAGACAGCCCGCGCCGAATCAAAAAGTACAACAACGAAGAGTAAAGTGAAGGCTCCAGCGACCAAGTCGTCAAGTAGCCGTACAGTACGCGCATCGGTTCGGAAATAACACGCTTGCAGCATCAGCCGCACTAAGATCACCATACGGGGAGGAACAGAACCAGGTTCCTCCCCCTTTTTTTGTGTCGCCACGTCTCATGCCCCCGCTTCATTTGATACACACTTCTATCTGTTTACATCTATTCAAAGGGTCGCTTAGGCACTGCCTGTTGGATAGTAAGCAAGCCCACAGCCGTGGGCTTATGGTTTCTCAGCCGTGGGCTTTTAAGCCCTCATCTGTGGGCTTAAAAGCTCTCAGTTGAGGGCTTACTTAACTATACGGATAAAGTTCGCTACATATACGGATGAAGTTCGTCAGAGATACGGACTGTTTCTGTTTGTCGTCCAGTTCGTTTCTGTGTTTTTATTAATCGCGTATCCTTTTCTTACACAAACTTTCACTAACTTTGTCGCTTGAAAAATCGAGATTGACACAATCCTCATAAAAAGAAACGCAGTATGGAATATAATTTCAGGGAAATTGAGCAGAAATGGCAGAAAGAATGGGTAAAGAACAAGACCTATAAAGTAGTCGAAGATCCTTCCAAAAAGAAATTTTATGTGTTGAACATGTTTCCGTATCCATCGGGTGCGGGACTCCATGTGGGACACCCACTCGGATACATCGCTTCCGATATCTACGCGCGCTACAAACGCCTGAATGGCTACAATGTGCTCAATCCGATGGGATACGATGCCTACGGACTGCCTGCCGAACAGTATGCGATCCAGACGGGACAACACCCTGCTATTACGACTGTCAACAATATCAACCGCTACCGCGAACAGCTCGACAAGATCGGGTTCTCGTTTGACTGGGACCGTGAGATCCGTACCTGCGAACCGAATTATTATAAATGGACGCAATGGGCTTTCATCCAGATGTTTGAAAGCTACTATGATAACGACCTGAAGAAAGCGCAACCGATTGCCACGCTGATAGCGAAACTGGAGAGCAACGGTACGAAAGGTATCCAAGCTGCCTGTTCGGAGGAACTGGAATTTACGGCTTCCGAATGGAATGCCATGACGGAAAACCAAAAACTGGATACGTTGATGAACTACCGGATTGCTTATCTGGGCAATACGATGGTTAACTGGTGTCCGAAACTGGGTACGGTGCTCGCCAATGATGAGGTAGTCGAAGGACTCTCTTTGCGTGGTGGCTATCCCGTCGAACAAAAGATGATGCGCCAATGGTGTCTGCGTGTTTCGGCTTATGCACAGCGTCTGCTGGATGGATTGGACACTATCGACTGGACCGACTCTCTGAAAGAGACGCAAAAGAACTGGATCGGAAGGAGTGAAGGTGCTGAGATGCAATTCAAAGTGAAGGATTCGGATCAGAGCTTTACTATCTTTACGACCCGTGCCGATACGGTCTTCGGGGTAACGTTCATGGTATTGGCTCCGGAAAGCGAACTGACCGCGCAGCTGACCACCAAGGAACAGGCGAAAGAGGTGAAAGCTTATCTGGAACGGACAAAGAAACGTACGGAACGCGACCGTATCGCCGATCGTAGTGTGAGTGGCGTATTCTCCGGTTCGTATGCCATCAATCCACTGACCAACGAAGCGATTCCGGTGTGGATCAGCGACTATGTACTCGCAGGATATGGTACGGGAGCCATCATGGCTGTGCCTGCACACGATAGCCGCGACTATGCTTTTGCCAAACATTTCAATCTTGAAATCCGTCCGCTGATTGTGGGATGCGACGTTTCAGAAGAGAGCTTTGATGCCAAAGAAGGCATGATAATGAACTCGCCGGTGGCTGGCAAAGAGATCGAAGGAAGCTTGGTGCTCAACGGACTGACTGTCAAAGAGGCGATTGCCAAGACAAAGATATATATCAAAGAGAAAGGACTCGGCAAGGTGAAGGTGAACTTCCGTCTGCGCGACGCTACCTTTTCGCGTCAGCGTTACTGGGGCGAACCATTCCCCGTCTATTACAAAGAGGGTCAGCCGATGATGTTGGAGATGAACGATCTTCCACTGGAGCTGCCTGAGATAGATTCGTATTTGCCAACTGAAACAGGCGAACCTCCACTGGGTCGTGCCAAAAACTGGAACACCAAAGAGGGGTATCCGCTCGAACTGAATACGATGCCCGGATTTGCCGGTTCGTCGGCTTATTACCTGCGCTATATGGACCCGACCAACAACGATGCCTTGGTTTCTGAAAACGCGGTCAATTACTGGCAAAACGTCGATCTGTATGTCGGCGGCACCGAACATGCTACCGGTCACTTGATCTACTCACGATTCTGGAACAAGTTCCTGTTTGACATCGAAGCGTCTGTCAAGGAAGAACCGTTCCAACGTCTGATCAATCAGGGAATGATTCAGGGACGAAGCAACTTCGTCTATCGTGTCAAAGACTCCAACACCTTTGTCTCCTTGAGACTGAAAGACGAGTACGAGGTGACTCCGATCCATGTGGATGTAAATATTGTCTCGAATGATATCCTGGATCTGGAGGCTTTCAGACAATGGCGTCCTGAATATGCCAATGCAGAGTTCATTCTCGACGAAGGAAAATATGTGTGCGGATGGGCTGTGGAGAAGATGAGTAAGTCGATGTACAACGTCGTCAATCCGGATATGATCGTGGAGAAATATGGTGCTGACACGCTCCGTATCTATGAGATGTTTCTGGGCCCGGTGGAACAATCCAAGCCGTGGGACACGAACGGTATCGATGGCGCATCGCGTTTCCTTCGCAAATTATGGAACCTGTTTACCAACAAAAGCGAGGAGTTTATCCTATCAGACGAAGCTCCAAGCAGAGAGGAACTGAAATCCATTCACAAACTGATCAAAAAGATCACCTGTGATATTGAAGGATTCTCTTACAACACTGCCATCAGTGCCTTTATGATCTGTATCAACGAGTTGTCCACCTTGAAGTGCAACAAACGTCTGATCCTCGAAGATCTGACCATCCTGCTTTCGCCCTTTGCACCTCACCTCAGCGAAGAGTTGTGGGAAGCTTTAGGACATCAGCAAACTGTTTGCGATGCACAATGGCCCTCTTTCAATGAAGAGTATCTGAAAGAAGATGTGGTAACGTATGCCATCTCTTTCAACGGAAAGACGCGTTTTACCATCGACTTTGCGGCTGATACTGACAAGGCAGAGATCGAAAAGATCGCTCTGGCTGCGCAAGGTACCGCAAAATATATGGAAGGGAAAACAGCGAAAAAGATCATTGTTGTGCCCAACAAACTGGTAAATATTGTCTTCTAATAACGGATATATGAAAGGATTTACTTTGCCCACCTGGCAAGTAGTGATGCGGGAAGCACATGACTACTTGATGATTACCATCGGGTTACTCTGTTATGCAATCGGATGGATCTTATTTCTGCTGCCCAATGATATTACAACCGGTGGCGTGGCAGGTGTGGCTTCTCTGGTCTATTTCGCCTCAGGCCATGCTATACCCGTGCAATATGTCTATTTTGGTATCAATGCATTCTTGTTGATGCTGGCATTGAAGATCATGGGTTTTCGATTTAGCATCAAGACGATCTTTGCCGTGTTTATGCTGACCTTTCTTACTTCTGTGCTTCAAAAGCTCACCGTTGGAGTAGTCATGCAGATAGATCCTTTCATGGCCAGTGTTATCGGAGCGTTCTTTTGTGGTACGGGTATTGGTCTGGCCTTTATCTCCAACGGCAGCACAGGGGGTACGGATATCATTGCCGCCATCATCAACAAATACAGGGATATCACATTGGGAAGAGTCATCCTCTTCTTCGATATCTTTGTCATCTCATCCAGTTTCTTTGTGTTTCATCGCTGGGAAAATGTGCTTTACGGTGTTGTTACCCTCGCTGTCAGTAGTTTTGTACTCGATCTGGTGGTCAACAGTGCCCGTCAGTCTGTACAGTTCTTCATTGTATCAAAGGAGTATGAACGCATCGGAAGGCGTATCAATAAGGATCTGCACCGCGGAGTCACCGTGCTCGATGGCACCGGACTCTATACCGGACAGGGGGTCAAGGTGATGTTTGTGCTTGCCAAGAAACGTGAGTCTACCACGATTTTCCGATTGGTAAAAGACCTGGACCCGAATGCTTTCATCTCGCAGAGTGCCGTCATCGGTGTGTATGGTGAAGGGTTTGATCATATCAAGGTAAAATAAAGTTGAAAGCCTCGTTTATACTATTTCAAGAGGCTTTCCCGTTAATAGACCATGAACAGACGTACTGCCTGCATCTTGCAGCTTCCAAAGATTGAAGACGAACGGGGGAATCTGTCGTTTATCGAAGAGAACAAGCATGTTCCTTTCCCAATTGCACGCACCTACTGGATCTATGATGTGCCGGGCGGAGAGTGCAGAGGAGCTCATGCGTTTCGTGCTCAGGAGGAGGTCATCGTGGCTTTATCGGGAAGTTTTGATGTGGTGCTGCACGATGGGAAAGAGGAACAGCGTTTCTCTCTCAACCGTTCCTATTACGGCTTGTATGTGCCGCGAATGACCTGGAGAAACATCGAAAACTTCTCTACCAACGCGATCTGTATGGTGCTCTCCTCAACGATATATGATCCGGATGATTATCTGTGGGACTTTCAAGAGTTTGCGAATCTCAGGAAGGAGGGGGCTCAATGAGTTTCTTACACTCTTCGCTGGACGACTGCCGACTGATTACGCTGCCCAAAGAACATAACCGAGCCGGCAACCTGACTGCTCTCAACAGCAGTAAAGATCTCTCTTTTGACATCAAACGGGTCTATTATACGTATGACATTCCTTCGGGTGCTTCGCGGGGAGGTCATGCTCACCTAGCGTTATTCCAATACGTCATTGCTGCTTGTGGCAGTTTTGAGGTGTTGCTGGATGATGGTACCAATCAGAAAACAGTGCGGCTAAACCGTCCGGATGTGGCGTTACTGATCGTGCCGGGTATCTGGCGCGAACTGCATGACTTCTCTTCGGGAGCGGTCTGTCTGGTGCTCGCCTCTGAACTGTATCAGGCGGATGATTATCTGGAAGAGTATGAAGTGTTCAAAAACCGGAAGCTATGCAAGTAATACGCTACAATGAGACTCTTCACGACGTCTGGAATGCATTTATCGAACTTTCCCGCAACGGCACCTTTCTCCTCAAAAGAGAATACATGGATTATCATGCCGATCGCTTTGCGGATTGTTCGTTTCTCTTTATGGAGGGCACGACTTGTGTCGCGGTTCTTCCGGGCAATCTGAACGGCACCACCTATCACTCGCATCAGGGACTGACCTACGGCGGACTGATTCTGGCTGATCATACGGGGGGAGTGCTGGTGATGAACTGCTTCACACTGCTGCTTGATACACTAAAAACAACCTACGGGGTGACGAATCTGATCTATCACACGATTCCCTCAATCTATCACCGATACCCTTGCGAAGAGGACTTGTATGCTTTGTTTCGAAATAATGCCACACTCGTGGAACGAAAAATGTCATCGGTAATACCTGCCGGAAAGGCTCTTCCTTTCAAGACACTCCGCAAAAGGGGGGTGGCTCTGGCTAAGAGAGAGAGCCTGTCGGTTGCTGAAACGGATGCGTATGCGCCTTTCTGGACAATCCTTACTGAGAATCTGATTGCCAGACATCAGACCACACCGGTACACTCGCTGGAAGAGATGCTGTTACTGCACAACCGTTTTCCGAAAGAGATCCGTTTGGTGGGTGTCTTTAAAGAGTCGGTTCTGATCGGCGGATGTGTCGTCTATCTCTGCAAAGAGGTGACCCATATCCAATATATCGCAACCAACGAGACAGGAAGAAACTCCGGGGCATTAGACCTCCTCTTTGATACACTCATTCACTCTTTGTACGCAAACTACCCTTTCATTGACTTTGGTGTCTCTGTGGAAGATGGCGGTACGGTTCTCAATGAGGGTCTGCTCTTTCAGAAAGAGGGATTTGGAGGCAGGGCCATCAATTACGATACGTACGAAATCAAACTCTAAACAGCCATGGTACACTATCTCGAACTAAAAAAGGTGTCCGACTCTTTTCAGCCGGAGTTGTCCGATACTATTGAGAAGGTGGTTCAGTCGGGATGGTATCTCTTTGGAGAGGAGAAGAAAGCTTTCGAAGAGGAGTTTGCCGTCTATTGCGGCACAAACGACTGTATCGGAGTGGGCAACGGACTGGATGCCCTGGCGCTGATATTCTCCGGCTATATGGAGATGGGAGTGATGCAACCGGGCGATGAGGTGATCGTGCCGGCCAATACCTTTATTGCTTCCATCCTGGCCATTACCCGCTGCGGACTGATTCCTGTGCTTTGCGAACCGCGTCTTGACTCTTTTCTACTGGATGAGGAGAAGATCGAAGCGTTGATTACTCCGCGTACCAAAGCGTTGATGGCGGTTCATCTCTATGGTCGCGTCTGTGCCATGGACCCAATGAGAGCCGTCGCCGAGCGGCATCAGCTGAAACTGGTGGAAGACAGCGCCCAAGCACACGGTGCGATGTATAAGGGGAAAAAGGCGGGCAACTTAGGCGATGCGGCTGCTTTTAGTTTCTATCCGGGAAAGAATCTGGGTGCACTCAGCGATGCAGGTGCTGTCACGACCAATGATGCCGCTCTGGCTGAGGTGGTCAGGGCTTTGTCAAATTATGGTTCGCTGACCAAATATGTGCATCTGTACAAAGGGATCAATAGTCGGATCGATGAGCTTCAATCCGCGGTGCTGCGGTTGAAACTGAAACGACTGGACAAAGACAACGAACTGCGTCGTAGGTATGCCGAACGATATATCAGCGAGATTCATAATCCACGGATCATTGTCCCGGACTATCCAAACCACGAAGGACATGTCTTTCATATCTTTGCCATTCGGGTGCCGCAACGGCGCGATGAGTTGCAGTCATGGCTCAAAGAGCAGGGGATAGAGACACAGATACACTATCCGAAGCCACCACATCTGCAAGAAGCTTATAAAGAGTGGGCAACCCTCTCTTTCCCAATCACAGAAAAGATCCACAACGAAGTATTGAGTATGCCGCTCAGTCCGGTGCATACCTCGGAAGAGATTACCTGCGTCATTGATGCAGTCAACCGCTTTGTCTGATCGCTGCTCTTCTTATTTATTGCTATCCAGCACTTTTGCGAGCCACTGTCCGGTGTACGACTCCTTGCATTGCGCCACCTCTTCCGGTGTACCCGCACACACAAGATGACCCCCGTCTACTCCACCTTCCGGACCTAAATCAATGATATAGTCCGCACATTTGATCACTTCCAGGTTGTGTTCGATGATGATAATCGTATGTCCCTTGCCGATAAGTCTGTTAAACGCTTTGAGCAGCGTATTAATATCATGGAAATGAAGTCCGGTGGTCGGTTCGTCGAAAATAAGAATCTCCTTATCGTCGCTCTCCTGACTTAAGAACCAGGCCAACTTGACGCGCTGACTTTCACCTCCGGAGAGTGTTGAGGAGGACTGTCCCAGTTTGATGTAACCCAGCCCGACCTCTTGCAAAGGAAGAATGTTTTTCGTGATCTTCTTTTCCATGGGTCCTTTGCTATCAAAGAACTCTATCGCCTGGTTGACCGTCATATCCAGCACATCGCTGATATTCTTTCCGTCATACTGCACATCCAGCACATCACTCTTAAATCGTTTGCCATGGCAACTGTCACATTCCAGAGTGATATCGGCCATAAACTGCATCTCAACAGTAACCGTACCCTCTCCTTTACACTCCTCGCAGCGACCGCCATCCACATTGAATGAGAAATGCGCGGCAGTAAATCCCATCTGCTTGGCAAGCGGCTGAGCAGCAAACAAGCTACGGATGTCATCAAAAGCTTTCAGATAAGTCACCGGATTGGAACGGGACGACTTGCCGATCGGATTCTGATTGACAAACTCAACATTGGTGACTAACGAGAGGTCTCCCTCAAAACAACCCATGCGACCTGTCTTCTCCAAAGTACCCGAAAGACGTCGCTTCAGTCCGTTGTATAAGATGTCGCGAACCAAAGAGGATTTGCCGGAGCCGCTGACTCCGGTCACAACCGTCATGATGCCCAGCGGAAACTTGACTTCCAGATTCTTTAGGTTGTTCTGTAAGGCGCCACAAACCTTTATGTAATTGTTCCATTTACGACGCACAAGAGGTATCTCTATCTTTTCTTCTCCCAACAGATAGCGAACGGTATGGCTCTCTGTACCGGGAGTCAGGTTGGACATATCTCCTTCATAGACAATATTTCCTCCTAAGCGACCGGCTTGCGGACCAATATCGATAATATAGTCTGCCGCACGGATGATCTCTTCATCGTGCTCCACGACCACCACGGTGTTACCCAAATCCTTCAATTCGTGCAACACATGAATCAAAAGAGCGGTATCCTTGGGATGAAGTCCGATGCTGGGCTCATCAAGAATATAAAGCGATCCGACCAAGGTACTTCCCAAAGAAGTCGCCAGATTGATTCGCTGACTTTCTCCTCCCGAAAGAGAAGAAGAGAGGCGATTGAGTGTCAGGTAACCGAGTCCGACGTCCATCAGGAAACGGATGCGGTTGTGTATTTCGGTCATCAGTCGCTTGGCAACAGCAGCATCGTGCGAGTCAAGCTCAAGCGTCAGAAAGAAGTCTTGAAGTTCGGATATAGGCATGAGAACCAGTTCGGTGACAGACTTTCCACCCACCTTGACATATTGCGCTTCGGGTTTCAGGCGCGATCCTTTACAATCAGGACAAATCGTTTTGCCTCTGAAACGGGAATACATGACACGGTACTGAATCTTATATTGGTTCTCCTCGAGGAACTTGAAGAAACCATCTATCCCCGAGAAGTAAGAACAACCTTTCCAGAGCAGCGATTTTTGTTCGCCGGAAAGTTGATAATAGGGCTTGTGAATTGGAAAGTTCACCTTATCGGCATTCAGGATAAGCTCTCTCTTAAATTCGCTCATCTTCTCACCTTTCCAACACACGACACAATCTTCGTAGACCGACAGCGTTTGATTGGGAATGACCAGATCTTCATCAATGCCGATCACATCACCAAACCCTTTGCAAGTAGGACAAGCTCCCAGCGGAGAATTAAAATTAAACATCAGATCGGTCGGCTCTTCAAAACTCAACCCGTCAAGTTCAAACCTGCGTGAGAAAACGTGTTTTTCTACTTGTTCATCAGATAGATAGAAATGAAGACGACACTCTCCTTTTCCTTGATAATAGGCTGTTTCGGCTGAATCAAACAGACGACTGATGCTCTCCTTGTCCTTGCCGGAAGAGAGTCTGTCTATCAGAAGCAATACCTCTTTGTCGGCAAGTAACTCCGGAAATAAGAGAGCCTCTTCGATACGGAAGAGTTTGCCGTCCACTTCAATACGGTTAAACCCCTGTTGTTGCAACGCTTTTAAAGAAGATTCAATGCTACGCTCCGCGTTTAGTTCGACGGGACTGAACAACGCATATTTTGTCTGCTCCGGATAGCTCTGCATACAGGCAATCAGATCTTCCACCTCGTGCTTTTGAACCAAATTGCTGGAGATGGGAGAGAAAGTCTTGCCAATGCGTGCAAAAAGGAGGCGGATATACTCATATATCTCCGTAGAGGTGCCCACCGTCGAACGGGTGTTGCTCGTATTTACCTTTTGCTGAATGGCTATTGCAGGCGGAATGCCCCGGATAAAATCCACTTCCGGTCGGCTCATCCGTCCGAGAAACTGGCGGGCATAGGAGGAGAGACTTTCCACATATCTTCGCTGACCCTCTGCATACATCGTATCAAAAGCCAAAGAAGACTTGCCCGACCCTGATAGTCCGGTAATCACTACTATTTTGTTGCGTGGAATCTTGACTTCAATGTTCTTAAGATTGTTGACTCTCGCGCCTTTTATATGAATCTGATCTTTATCCATTTTTTGAATCTTTCAACCTGCAAAGATAATGGATATCTTGACTTTATTTTGTAGTTTTGCGTCCGAATGATCAAATTAAAACCGAATCTCTTGTAAGAATGAAGCAGTTAATACTCAGCACCCTTCTCTTTCTGGCGCTCATCATGAGTTCCTGTACTCCCAAACTCTATCAGTCAGCCGGCGTCAATTATCAGAATTATCCCAAAAGGGAGTTTCGCGGCGTCTGGATGCATACCGTGGGAAACGGCGTATTCCGTAATCAGACTCCCGCTGAGATGCAGAGCTATCTGCGCCAACAACTGGATGTCTATCAACAATCGGGCATCAATGCTGTCATTTTTCAGGTGCGTCCACAAGCGGATGCTTTCTATAAATCAGACTTAGAACCTTGGAGTAAATATCTCACCGGCAAACAAGGGGTAGCTCCTTCTCCGCTATGGGATCCGCTGGAGTTTATGGTTGAAGAATGTCACAAACGGAACATGGAACTGCATGCCTGGTTGAATCCATACCGCGTGGCAACCACCCGAAACGAAACATTCTCCAGTGATCATATCTATTACAAGCATCCTGAATATTTCATCAAATATGGAACGCAGATCTATTTTCAGCCCGGCGAACCGTGGAGCCGTAGCTTTATCTGCAAGGTGGTGAAGGATATTGTGACGCGTTATGACGTGGATGCTATCCACATGGATGATTATTTCTATCCCTATCCGGTAGCAGGAGAAGCCTTCCCTGATAAAGAATGCTTTCAAAAGTATGGGATCGTACAAGGATTCTCTAAAGACCGTATAGAAGACTGGCGACGTAACAATGTCAACCTGCTGATCGAACAGTTGAGTTATGCTATCAAATCGGAGAAGCCTTGGGTAAAATTCGGTATCAGCCCCTTTGGTATTTACCGCAATAAGAAAAACACCCCTGATGGTAGCGGCAGTGAAACAAATGGCTTAACAAACTATCACGACCTTTACGCAGATGTCTTGCTCTGGGTACAGAAAGGATGGATTGATTATAATATCCCGCAGGTGTATTGGGAGGTAGGGCACGCCAAGGCCGACTATACCACATTGGTAAAATGGTGGTCTAAGAATAACGAAAACAAGACATTGTACATCGGACAGGACATTTCCCGCACAACCAAAGTGGAAGATCCTGTATACGATGGAATGAATCAGTTGACCCGAAAGATGAATGAGGTACGCAAAAACGATCGCATTGCAGGAAACTGCTTCTGGTCGGGAGAGATGATGCAAAATAACATGGGAGGCATCCTTGACAGTCTTGAAAATCATTACCACCGCTACCCCGCATTTGTTCCGGTGATCAGGGAGATGGACGACAAAGCTCCGTCGGCTGTCAAAAAGCTAAAGGCTGTCTGGGCGAAAGAAGGATATCTGCTTCGATGGAAAGCGGATAATCAAAAGAATCAGATGAACCGGCAAACAAATTATTGCGTCTATCGTTTCAAAGAGGGAGAGAAAATTGATCTGGATAATCCAAGCAAAATAGTCTCTGTGACTACAGATAACCAATATGCGCTTCCTTTCAAAGATGGAAAGAAGAAGTACAACTATGTGGTGACAGCTCTTGACCGTTTGCATAATGAAAGCAAAGGTGTGCTGATCAAAGTCAAACTCTGATTCGCACAAACCTTCTTTTTTGTGGCACTGTGTTTGGATGGAGGTAGCTTTGTTTTATAATGCATCGCGCTCTACACTTTCGGAAAAAATGGATGAAAAAAGCCTCTGAGCAAGTAAAAATGGGAGCATTTTTCGCCCGAGCAAGAAAAACGCTGAAAGCCCATGCAGCCCTACAGCATGCTGCATGAAGGTCTTGGTGCATTTGGTGCATTAAAATCAAGGGTTCCGCCCTTTTGCAGATTGAAAAAATAAAAAAAAACTGCTGAAGGAGTTCCCGCCAGAAGTATACTGACGTTCGTAGCAAAATAGGCTTATCAATGAAGAATTTCGTCCGTATGAAAGGATCAAAACATCAGCTTGTTTGTTCCACAAAGGGCTTACTGAAAATCAACCTTTTCGGAAAAGCCGTGGTGATTTCGTACCTGTTGCTGACTTCTTTCTCTTGCTTTTCAACACAACCGGTACGACAAGCCATGCGTGCCGACCGGGTGTACGCCCCCATTTCGCAAAGCGGAAAAGAGGAAATTATCCTCGAACACAAGGCCTACAGGCTCTCTTATAACCCCCAATGGCGGATCGCCAACTGGGTCGCCTACGAACTTACCAGAGAGGAACTGATTACTAAGGTGAAACGAAAGAATAACTTCCGTCCGGATCCTCTTCTTGCCAGAAACAGCGCTGTTGATACTGATTACAGACGCTCCGGCTATGATCGGGGACATCTGGCTCCGAGTGCTGACATGAGGTATGATCTGGAAGCACAGATGGAATGTTTTTACTTTTCAAATATCTGTCCGCAGAGTTCCAAACTAAACTCCGTACGCTGGAATCAGCTGGAGATGAAAGTGCGGGAATGGGCTGCCAGAGACAACGCATTGATTGTCGTAACCGGACCGGTAGTCAAAGCTGGATATCAAACCATCGGATCAAACCGCATTGCCGTTCCTGCTCAGTTTTATAAAATCATTCTCTCTCTGTATGCTGGAAAACCAAAGTGTATTGCTTTTCTGATGAACAATGGAAACGAAAGGAAAAAGCTTTCCTCATACGCTGTTCCGGTAGATAGTATCGAAAAGATAACAGGAATCGATTTCTTCCCGGTTCTTCCCGATAATCAGGAAGAAGCACTTGAAAGCAAAGTCATACTCAGCCACTGGGTCTTCTGAGTGATCCCTGTAGTAACTCGGCCAGAAAAGTTGAAATTTATGCCGCTCTTTGTTGCTCGTTCTCTAATTATTTGTAGCTTTGCCTTTTTTTCCATTGGAAAATTTTATTCAACCTAAAAGTGATTGTTATGAAACATCTGATTATCGGTGGAGTAGCCGGAGGAGCTACCGCAGCAGCAAGAATAAGACGTGCAGACGAGTTTGCGGAAATTATTCTTCTGGAAAAGGGCAAATATATCTCGTTTGCTAATTGCGGGTTGCCCTACTACATCGGAGGAACGATCAAAGAGCGTGATGCTCTTTTTGTACAAACCCCTCTGAGCTTTGGTGTGCGCTTCCATGTCGATGTACGCGTCGAAAACGAAGCGTTATCCATCGATGCGACAAACAAAACAGTCAGAATCCGAAATGCGCAAGGGGAAGAATACACCGAGTCTTATGACCGACTGTTACTTTCTCCGGGGGCAATTCCGGTGCGTCCTCCATTGAAAGGGATCGATTCGGAAGGGATCTTCACCTTACGTAACATAGACGACACGGATGCAATCAAACACTATATATCCACCCACAAAGTAAAAAACGCACTGATTGTAGGCGCGGGTTTTATTGGTTTGGAAATGGCCGAGAACTTGCATCAGGCGGGTGCAAAAGTCTCGATTGTAGAGATGATGGATCAGGTTATGGCTCCGATTGACTATTCAATGGCTACTTTCGTGCATGATCACTTACTTCAAAAAGGAGTTACGCTCTGGTTGGGTAAATCGGTTGAAGCCTTTGAAAGAAAGGGTGACCAACTGGAGGTCCAACTGAAAAGCGGGGAAGTGCTGCGTACGGACGTCGTAATACTCTCCATCGGTGTGCGTCCGGATACGAAACTGGCCAGTGAGAGTAGGATTGAACTGGGTGAAACAAAAGGGATTAAGGTGAACAACTACCTGGAAACCTCCGCAAAAGATATTTATGCGGTTGGCGATGCCATTGAGTTTCCTCATCCGATCACCGGAAAGCCTTGGCTAAACTACCTGGCTAATCCGGCAAACCGGCAAGGAAGGATTGTCGCAGATAATATGGTCTTTGGCAATCATACAAAATATGAAGGGGCTATCGGAACCTCTATTGCAAAAGTCTTTGATCAAACGGTTGCTTCCACCGGACTGCCTGCCAAACGATTGAAAGCAATGGGTATGGACTACCTGAGTTCGACAACACATTCCAACTCGAATGCGGGTTATTATCCTGGCGCTACGCTTATAACCATCAAACTGACCTTTGCTCCGGACAACGGCAAACTATTTGGCGCACAAATTGTAGGCAACTCGGGGGTGGACAAACGCATCGACCAAATCGCTCTTTTAATTAAAAAAGGGGGAACAATCTACGATCTGATTGAGTTGGAACATGCGTATGCTCCTCCTTATTCTTCTGCAAAGGATCCGATTGCGATTGCTGGTTATGTGGCAGCAAATATCATCAGTGGAGCCATGCCGGTCATTTACTGGAGGGAAGTAAGAGAGCTGGATCTTCAAAAAGTAACCTTATTGGATGTGCGCACTTCGGAAGAATATGCATTCGGTACAATCCGAGGGGCTATTAATATTCCTGTGGATGAACTGCGCTTCCGCTTGAATGAGCTACCGAAAGAGAAACCTGTGGTTATCTTCTGTGCGATCGGACTGAGAGGCTATCTGGCTCTTAAAATCTTACAGCCAAGAGGATATCAGGTCCGAAACTTGTCGGGTGGTTACCGTCTTTTTATAGCGGCAACAGCAATACTCCCACAACCTTCGGTTTAAACAGAAGGTCTCCTTATCGGTTTCCTTTATAGATGCCGCGCAAAGTCCCCACTTTGACTTTGGTGTCCAGTTGGATCGGAATCCGATTGGTGTCGTCTGTTATCCAGAAGACCATAGACTCTTCATCCTTAAAGGCCTCTTTGTTATAGACATATAACGCAAACTTGAAACAGTTGTATTTCTTGTCGTTATTGGCCTTGATTCGCTCGGTACCTTTGTACCGCAGCTTCATATCGTATTTCTTTTTACCGGAGAAAAGCATGAGAGGAATGTCCTTATTCTTTGTAACGATATTCATATCCAAACCACGGATCAGGTATGCCACACTAACCATGTCCGTACACTCTCCTTTGACAGTGAGATTCACTTCTTCAAGCTCTTTTCCGGGCCTTTTCTTGTAGGCATACACATCTATTTCTCCATTGCGATAAGTAAATGTACCACCTTCAATGGAGGAGTATTTCTTTCCTTCATTGGCCGACTTCCAGAAACGTAGCGTCTGTAGATTATCAGTATCCAGATATGAAATCAGCGTGTCCCTGACTCTATAGAAATTGTCTACAAAACTATTGGTTGCGGCAATCATCTTGCACTCAAAAGCTTGCTTGCCTTCATAATTTACGAGATGTGAGTTTAAGGTAATCTTTCCTCCTCTGATCATGATCCCATTCTTATAATAGAGATCATACTGAAGATTTTCACCCTTGAGAAGATTGGCTTTTAACACAGTCTGAGCAGAAAGAGACTCTCCCAAAGCTACAAACAGAATGAGTAAAAAGAGGGGCTTAATAATCGCCTTCGCCCATTGATTCAAATTCAAACATGTCAGATTCTTCATTTTCTTTTCCTTTCTTTGTTTTGTCCATATCTATGCGGCTCACCTTCCGGATTTTATCGGGCTTTTGCAGAAGCAAAGGCACGGCATGTGGATCCCAATCCTCTTCAATATTCCAGTTTACTTTTACATTAAACTTCTTAGGAAAATAAAACACCTCTTCCGGTTGACGTTTCTCTTGATAGGAACCCGGATCCCATTTGCCATTGTTGTTACGATCTACAATTAATCGTGCGTAATACTCTCCCGGACTTAAATAAATATAATTCGCAACTCCATTCACGACCGGAATATCTTTTAGAGGAGCATCCAGATCAGACAAAAGCTGTACAAAAGCCGGATCCTTTACTCCTTTCACAAAGAAGGTGATACTTGAATAAGAATCCATTCCCTTCACTCTGAATGGTCGTTCGTAGTAATCACTCGTCAAACCATAGATTCCCTTAAAGAGAGCAGAGTCTGTGATAAATGTATATTCAGCTCCGGCCTTCCAGGTCACGGATATGTTATACTTACGACGACTCAGTGAATCAGGGCGAATCTCAAAAGGTATCTCTTTCCATATCGTATCCTGTTTGATTTTCAAGTGAATGCCACTCTTGTCAAAAGCAAGAATTGGCTCTTGAAACTCTATATAGAAGGGAGCAAATACATCCATGGAAGAGGAGATATTCTCTTTAAACGTCAGATACTCTATCTGAGGACCTCCTTTGACCTCTTTTCCTTGTTTCTTTCTTCGTTCGGCTAACTCCTTTTGCTTTTTTTGTTCAGCGATCTTTAGCTCTTCTTTCTTCTTCCCTTTGTTGATCAATTTCAGCGTGTCTGTCACAAAGGATAATTGATCTGTAGAGTCTGTTTTAAGATAGGTAGCAGATATATTTAACGTGTCAATAGAATAGAGCTCCTTGTCTTTAATCCAGTAATCTATCGTATCCTTTCGGCCATTGTGATCCAGGATCAACCAATCATCTCCGATCTCTTTGTTTAATAGTTTGAGAACCGGAAGAGAATCAGACTTGGTCGCCATATAAAGGGTAAACTTCTCCTTTTGTAAGCGCTCACTCTTCACTAGATATTGACGGGCGTACTCTTTCTGAAAAAGAGAAAGCACAATGTTGTCCGGATAAAAGTGGTTGTAGGGAACCAACTTCACAGTATCAATGGTAATGGAGTCTTTCCAAATAGTATCCGGCCTCATTTCAGGGACAAAAGAGGGAACTACAAGAGAATCAAAAAAAGCAATCTCTTCTGCCGGCTGACTGTAGTAATAGTTTCGGTCTTTGTCATTCAAAGCAAACACTTTGTAGGAGCCCGGGGCTATATTGCGAACAGCAAACTGTCCTTTTGAGTTTGTCTTGCAAATGCGGAGCAGCGGCTCTTTCTCAAACAACGAATCAGCTCCAGCACGCTGAACTCCCACGATCATATTCTGAACTAACTCGTGATTTTCGGCATTGATAAGCGTTCCGGAAACCATGAGAGAGTCAACATACGAGCCGGTAGAAAAAGAAAGCGCAAAATCCGACAGCAAATTCGATTCATTAAAATCAGAAATTGCATCACTGAAATCAATCGTATAGGTCGTATTTGCCTGCAGGGTATCTTTCATCTCTACGACAATTCGTTTGCCTCCTCCTCTAATTACAGGCATGCTTTTTTGAGGGGGAGAGATGACTACCTTCTCTTGAGGTTTTGAAAGAGTAATATTTTCATCAAATACGATCTCAATCTTCTTTTTATTAAAATTCAACTCTCCGGGAGTAGGAGTACTCCCCATAAAGACCGGCGGCGTCAGGTCTTTCGGCCCCCCGCCAGGATTGCCCATACTTGCACAAGATGTAACTAAAACAGATACTAAAATCGCCTTAGCTAAATGTCTGAATCCTTTTACCATAGCACAAAAGTATATGGATTTTATCAATTAAAAGGTGGAATGGTCAATAATTTATGTCCAAAACGGCAACACAAACATTTTTTTACATCACAATATTCTTTCTGAAGCTGAATAAGAGCCTGCGAGTCAAAGGCATTTTCCACTTTCATACCAGCTGAACTCCAGGAATATACAATCTGATTTTGTTCGGCAGGTAAGGATTCTAATAGCTGAAAAGCGCGTTCTTCTAAATCCGAACGATCGTTATTGCGACCGTAAATAAACAAAAGCGGTACAGCCACATTGATTATCAAGACATCGGTCGCCAGTTTGCCGAGACTTTTCACTCCACGGGGCGATTCATGCGTAAAACTGAAATGGGTATCCCAATAGCGTGAAGCGGCTACTTTGAAAAGCAAACGGAAATCATTCAATGTCTCTGCTTCAATGATCTTGGAAAAAAGGTTTTCTGCTTTTTGAACGAATGCTGCCAGCTCGGCGATGCGTACATGCGGAAAATTACTCGGTCTGATTCGAAGCATCTTCCATAAAGGAATCTGTAATGGTACCAGTCCAAACTTGTGTTGCAAGAACTCATATTCTTTTTTCAGATCTTCTGCATACCGGTCGTGAAGATCTTCCTGTACCAACAATCCCGCCTGACCAAAAAACAGCGCCTCAATCTGCAACAGATTGTTTCGATGCTTTCGGACACAAGACAAAGGTATAGAGTGAATAAGCTGTTCGAAAAGGTCGTTGTTGATGCCAAACCCAAAATATCGTCCCAAAGTCTGATAAAGCACCTCTTCCCAATCATCTTTGTTGCGCTCCAGCTGTGCAACGATTGACAAAGTCTTTCGTTCGAGCCTTTCAGCCAAGAGTGCCGATTTCCAGGAAGAGATCAGAACGGGTTCAAGCAAAGAGAGTTTAGCGTGACACACACATCCTTCTTTTGTCATTAAGTTGGAATAATTTGAACGGATAGCCTCCGGACATGAAAGAATATAATGCGATGGGTGATGGCCATTCTGGCAAACAGCTTCACAATCCATTTCTCCAACCACATGAAGAATAACGGAATTGTAGGCCGGATCATCTTGATGGTGATGTCGAAACCAGTCGGATGTCTTTGTATGAATTTCAACATTTCCCGCCCACATAACACCGTTTATCCGAACCTTCGCATTAAAAAAGTCAGGACCTGCATCGGAATTATACAAACCGGGATCAATAATTTCTAATGCAAAGCCATCCGTCGTGGTTTGTTGATGTTGAAGCATTAATTTATGCTTCCATACATACGTCAGGAGTTTCTCCATGTTTCGCTTTTATATGGAGACAAAAGTAGATAATATTTTATACCTTTGCATCATAATTCTCTTTATAAACTATAAGATTATGCGCATAGCTTTGATTGGGTATGGAAAAATGGGCAAAGAGATCGAACAGATAGCTCTTTCCCGTGGTCACCAGATAGTTTCTATCATTGATATCAACAATATCGATGACATTGATTCGGACGAATTCAAAAGTGCAGATGTTGCCATCGAATTTACCTCTCCTGCTGTTGCAGTGGACAACTACAAACGCTGTTTTAAATCAGGAGTTGCACTTGTTTCGGGTACAACTGGCTGGACCTGTCAGTGGGATGAAATAAAAACCATTGTCGAGAAAGAAGGAAAAACGTTCTTTTGGGCATCCAACTTTAGCCTCGGAGTGAATATCTTCTTTACGCTAAATAAATACCTTGCTAAAATAATGGACCGTTTTCCGGAGTATAATATCTCTATGACAGAGGTTCACCATACACAAAAGCTGGATGCTCCAAGCGGTACAGCCATTACTCTTGCCGAAGGCATCCTCGAAAATGTCAATCGGAAAGATAAATGGGTGGAAGAGGTGGAAGAGGCTGCCAACGAACTGGCTATTCATTCTATCCGTGAAGGTGCTGTTCCTGGGATTCACGTCATCAACTATGAATCGGATGCTGACACCATCACCATCAAACATGATGCTAAAAACCGCAAAGGATTAGCCATGGGAGCTGTGCTTGCTGCAGAATTTACTTGTGGCAAAAAAGGACTTTTAGGAATGAAAGATATGCTTACTTTTTAATATGAAACTATGAACTTCTCTAAAAAACAGTGGATCAAGTTTGGCATTGCCACACTGCTCTATCTTACATTTGTTGCCTGGATGGGTAATTATTGGATTCTTGTAGGCGAACTGCTTATCATTGATATCTATCTCACAAAGTTTATCCCGTACGGTTTTTGGAGAAAGTCGAAGAACGTAGCTTTCAAGAAGGTGATGGAATGGGTGGACGCCATCGCTTTTGCATTGGTTGCGGTCTATTTTATCAACACGTTCTTCTTTCAAAATTATCAGATACCAAGTTCATCTCTTGAAAAATCGTTGCTTGTAGGAGACTACCTGTTTGTAAGCAAACTTAGCTACGGACCGAGAGTACCAAATACTCCGCTTTCATTTCCGTTAGCCCAGCACACCTTACCGGTCTTCAATTGTAAGTCATACATTGAATTCCCTCAATTGGACTACAAACGTTTACTTGGAACAGGCTCTATCAAACGCAACGATATTGTCGTATTCAATTTCCCTGCCGGTGATACTGTTGCGGTCAAATATGAAACTTCAGCAGACTATTACACCTTGTCGGCTGTATATGGAAAAAACGTCGTAAACTCTAACAAAGAAGAGTTTGGAGATATCGTTTACAGACCGGTTGACCGTCGCGAGAATTACGTGAAACGTTGCGTAGGACTTCCAAATGAAACGCTTCAGATCAAAGACAATATCATTTATATCAATGGAGAAAAACAAAAGACTCCAAAGCATGCTCAGTTCTGCTATTATGTTCAAACGAACGGCAAACTGTTGTCGAAAGAAGATTTCCGTTCGATGAGCATATCCATTGAAGATCAAAAATTGATTTCTAATTCTCCCAAACCGCTCTATCGAATTCCCTTAACGCAAGAAGCGCATGAAACTCTGAAGCGTTTGGATTTCGTGACAACTGTTTCCTTTGAACCGGCTCTCAGTGTAGATCGATACAATACGTTAGTGAGTGACTTCTCTGTTCCACAACAAGAGGCAGCTCAACTGGCATCTTCTTTCGATCTGACCTATCCAATTGGAGTGCAAACAGGTTGGTCTCGTGATAATTATGGTCCTCTCTGGATTCCTTCCAAAGGCACTACAATGCAACTCACAATGGAAAACCTTCCCTTGTACGAACGTGTTATCCGCGTTTATGAAGAGAATCAGTTAGACGTAAAGGAGGGTAAGATATTTATCAATGGAAAAGAAACAAGCTCCTATACTTTCAAAATGGATTACTATTGGATGATGGGTGATAACCGTCACAACTCCGCAGACTCTCGTTATTGGGGCTTTGTGCCAGAAGATCACATTGTAGGAAAACCAATCATGGTTTGGCTCTCGCTGGACAAAGACAGAGGTTGGTTTGATGGCAAGATTCGTTTCAGTCGTTTATTCGATTGGGTAGATAATTTAGCAGCCGCTGATTGAAAAAGAAATTACATATAAGAAGATGGATAACAGTGGCAATAGCCTTTAGCATAGCCCTGTTCATCCGTTGTTTTCTGTTTGGTTCATACAGAATCTCCTCTTCTTGTATGGAAGACAGCCTTCTTCCGGGTGACTATATCATAGCATCCAAAATAAGTTATGGCGTTCGTTTGCCACAAACAGTGCTTTCAATCCCATTAGCACACGATTCAATCCATTTCTTAGGTATGAAAGCCTACTCTTCACGCTTTCAACTTCCTTACCATCGGATTGGAAAGATGAAGGCCAAGCGCAACGATATCGTTTTATTCAATAGGCCGTCGCAAAGAAAAACCGATGTGCCCCTTGATAAACAAAAAATAGAAATCAGTCGCATTGCAGGACTTCCCGGCGACACGTTACTGTTTGATGAAAAGCTTTCTTTTCCGATTGTCATCAATGGAAAATCATCAATGGAAAGTCCGTTGGTAAAGAAATTTTATTCCTTCCCGTATGCTGCAATTAACGAGATGAAGAGTGTACTAAATGCATCTGAAGGTGGTCCCTATCAACTCTTTCACAAAGAGAGAGACTCACTGGCGTTTTGTTTGCTCAACCGTCTAGAGTACTATAAAATCAAGGAAGACCTGCCGAAATCAATTGCATTGTTACCCTATTCTCTTCACGGAGAGAGCTCTTCCATCGTTATTCCGTCCAGAAATATGACGGTCAAAATGACGCCCGATAATATCAAACGATATGAAACGATTATATGTTGCTACGAACCGGTCAGAGCGTTGAAGATGGGAAATAACATCTATGTGAACAGTAAGAAGGTTACCTCATATACATTTCAATACAACTATTATTGGATGCTATCCGACAACAGGGAAGCACTGAGTGACTCTCGTTATTACGGTTTAATTCCAGAAACAAATATCATCAGCAAAGCCAGTTCAATCTGGTTTTCCGTTTCTTCTGACAGGAAGTCAAAGAGTCATTTTCGGTGGAATAGATTCTTTCAAATAGTACGATAAAAGAGCAATGAAAGCAGTCTGTCTGACATCCAACTACCTTGCCCCTGTTCACTATTATTCCAAACTAATAGCTGACAGACCCGTCTATATTGAAGTCAACGAAAACTACATCAAACAGAGTTATCGTAACCGCTGTGTGATCGCCGGAGCCAACGGTACGCTGGCCCTCTCCATCCCTGTGGAAAAACCAACCACACCCAAAGCTCCAATGAAAGACGTCCGGATTTCAGACCATGGAAACTGGCGCCATTTACATTGGAATGCGATACGATCCGCCTACAATTCTACTCCATTTTTTGAGTATTACCAAGACGATTTTGCGCCCTTTTATAGCAAGAAATATGCCTTCCTGCTTGACATGAATGAGCAGTTGCGCGAACTTATTTGTACGCTTATAGATATCCAACCGGAGATCCATTACACTTCCAGTTACCTGACATCAGACAAGTTTGATTTCGAAGATTACCGGGAGATAATCCAACCGGGAAAAGATCCTTTGTCAGATCCATTATTCAACACTCCTGCTTATTATCAGGTATTCTCTTCCCGTCATGGATTTATTGCCAATCTCAGTATTATCGACTTACTTTTCAACATGGGACCAGAATCCAAACTGGTGCTGATGTAATCCATCCATAACTCTATTCGCTAAGCGATCCCTCTAATAATTGAACCTACAATCAAAAACCGGAAAGAGATCATTTCTTTCCGGTTTTTGTTTAGATATCAACACCAATAAACAGCTGTTTATACTACTTTTCAACAATTGTTGATAAAGATTGTAATCACCTTATATTCAAGCTACTTATAGTTTGATAAATTGTTGATAACCTATTCAATTTCTTGTTTATTGAAGTTGTTTGAAAAAGTCCCAGATAACAATACCTGCAGTAACTGAAACATTCAAAGAGTGCTTAGTACCATATTGGGGCAGTTCGACGCATCCGTTGCAAATATCCACCACTTCCTGTTGTACACCCTTCACTTCATTTCCCAGCACGACGGCATACTTTTTATTTTTATCCAATACGAGTGTATCCAACATCCTGCTGCCCCGGACCTGTTCGATGGCAAGTACAATATAATTCTCTGACTGCAAATCCAATACAGCTTTCTTCGTATCTTCATAATATCGCCAATCCACACTATCTTCTGCGCCTAATGCCGTCTTATGAATCTCCGCATCCGGAGGAACAGCCGTAATACCACACAACAAAATTTTGTTTACACGAAAGGCGTCAGAGGTACGAAATACCGATCCTACATTGTTTAAACTACGAATGTGATCCAATACTACCACCAGTGGGAGTTTATCAAGTGACTTATATTCTTCGGGAGTGACTCTGTTTAATTCTTCGATTTTTAGCTTCTTCATTGTTTATATCTCTGTTGATAACCTGTTATTAGCGCATGGAATACTTTTAATAACTTACTCTTGCAAAATAAGCAATAACCGCCGTAATAAGAAAGTATTCGTAAAACGAAATACGAATTAGATCAATATTTCATGGAGTTACCAATGCATTTATCAACAATACTAGCAAAAAATAGAAATGAACATCGTACATTTGCATTGTTATCCACAATTGTGAATAAAGTCTGTAGTAATAAGATATACAATTGATAAGATAAAACATTTTTGTTCATATCCTCTTGATTAGCTGTAGATATATATTCACAACTTTCAATCAGCTTTTTATGACGAAGTTATGAACAGTATTCACAATCTATTATTACTATCATTATCCAATAGATATATCTAAAATAAATACTTATAATAATGGAAAAGAGCGTGAACATCGAAAAAGGATATGTAGATATGCCGATTGATAAGAATCTAGACATTCGTGCAGCCATTCAACAGCTCAAGAAAGAGAAGAATGCCTTGATCATGGCACACTATTATCAAAACAACGATATTCAAGATATAGCCGATTATGTAGGAGACAGTTTGGCGCTTGCTCAGCATGCGGCCAAAACAGATGCCGATATCATTGTGTTGTGCGGCGTTCACTTCATGGGCGAAACAGCAAAGATACTTTGTCCGCAAAAGAAAGTGCTTGTTCCGGATATGAATGCCGGTTGTTCATTGGCCGACAGTTGTCCTGCCGATGCGTTTGGTCAGTTTGTCAAAGAGCATCCGGGTTATACCGTCATTTCGTATGTGAATACAACTGCCGAGGTAAAAGCCTACACAGATATAGTAGTCACCTCCACTAACGCCAAGCAAATCGTTGAAAGTTTTCCCAAAGATGAGAAAATACTCTTTGGGCCGGATCGAAACTTAGGAAATTATATCAACTCCATTACGGGTCGAAATATGTTACTATGGGATGGAGCCTGCCACGTACATGAACAATTCTCTGTTGAAAAGATTGTTGAATTAAAAAAGAGATACCCACATGCATTGGTGCTGGCTCATCCGGAATGTAAAAAGTTTGTGCTTGAACTGGCAGACCATATCGGTTCAACAGCTTCACTGCTGAAGTTTGCTACTCAATCGGAGTGCAAACAATTTATCGTAGCTACTGAATCAGGAATTATTCATGAGATGGTAAAACAAAATCCTTTTAAAGAGTTTATACCTGCTCCTCCCGAAGATAGCACGTGTGCTTGCAACGAATGTAATTTTATGCGCTTAAATACGTTACAAAAGTTATACAACTGCTTGAAGTATGAAATGCCTGCCATCGAAGTAGAAAAGAGCATTCAGGTAAAAGCAGTCAAGTCAATTCACAGGATGTTAAAAGTATCTGAAGAGCTAGGATTATAATACAATATGATACTAGATGTACTGATTTGCACCATTGATGATGGAATAGAGAGAGTGAGTAAAGTATTATTACCGGAGGTAAAGGATGCCATTCGCTACAAGATATCTCATCAATATACTGACTCTTCGTATCTCTATCTACCGGAAGAGTTACGAAGAGAGGATGTGCAGATTAGTCATATCAAAGGAAAAGGTCTTTGTCGTAATCGAAATAATGCGATTCAAATGGCCGATGGCGACATTGCCATTCTTGCAGATGACGATGTGAGGTATGAATCTTCCTATTTCGAAACCATAGCCTGTCTCTACAAAGATGAACAGATTGATGTAGCCTGTTTTCAGATACAGACAGCAGAAGGTGAACCTCCCTATAAGAATTACTCTTCAAAGCCTTTTCAAATCACCCAACATCAACGACACGATATTAGTTCGATAGAGATTACCTTCAGAGTATCGAAAATTAAACAGCACTCGATTCATTTCGATACCCGTTTTGGTTTGGGCAGCGATTGTTTTCTGTCGGGAGAGGAAGATGTCTTTCTTCACGACTGTACAATCAAACAGTTGCAAGTTTACTATTTCCCCTATCCGATCGTTTGGCATCCCTATCTCTCTACCGGAAAGAAAGAATTTTTTTCAAAGGAGAGAAACCAGACATTAGGCGCGTTGACCTGGGAGGTTTACGGTTCTTCTTCCTACCTCCGTATCTGTTGGTATGTACTGAAAAAGAGAAAAGCCCTGTTTGCCAGTAAAGTCAGTCCGTTTACCTATCTATATCAAATGATGAAAGGCATTTCGATGATCAAACAGACTACCAAGCCCACTGTATAATGGAATCAATCGCACTCGTCATTCCGGTATATAACCGTTCGCAGTTGCTGCAACGAACGTTTGATTCCATCTTGGGTCAGACCTATCGTCCGATCGAATTGATCTTGGTTGATAACGGATCCACAGACGATTCCCTGGCTCTATGCAGTGAGTTTAAAGAGAAAAACCAATCCGATCAACTGATCGTAAAAGTGCTGCAGGAGAAAAAAAGAGGAGCCAATGCGGCACGCAACAAAGGACTTGAAGCAGTGGAATCAGAATATGTCACCTTCTTTGATTCAGACGACGAACTTTTTCCCGAGATGATACACTCCATTCATCAGGCTATAACCAAACATCAGACAGATATTATTGCGTATACTTATACCTTTTATGAAAATGAACAAAAGGAATATGTACGGATCCGATGTTTTTCTAATCAGCCAAGGATGCAAATTATAAGGGGAATGCTGGCCACTCAAAATTTTACCGTCAGACGAGAGGTACTACGTGCGATCGGCGGATGGGACGAATCGCTGCAGCGATGGCAAGATTGGGAAGTGGGTGTTCGCTTGTTACTCCATACCGATTCTATTTACTGGATCAAAGATCGTCCCTTGTGTCGTGCCCATATCCATGAAGACACTATTTCAGGACGAAATTTTTCGGATGCGCACAGTTCCCTTTACAGAGCCGTAGAGCGAGTCTATGAACTTATACAAGCAACGGAACGTCCGGATGCTAAAAAGCTTCTCAATGCCGTTTATTTTCGTTTTCTGCTGCTTGCCGGCAACTATTCACGTGAGGGTCGGAAGGATTTAGGTAGGTTTTACTATGATAAGCTGATGCAACTGATAGAAAAAGAGTCTTTTTTTCGTCTCTTTTGTCCGCTGATTTATCATTACATTGCGATGGGAGGCCGCTGTTCGTGGTTTTTCGTCAAACTCTTTTTCTAAGACGGCAACGTGCAGTCTGTTTTACCATCACGCTGTTATCAGTCTCCTTTCAGTTTGCGGAAAAAGATCGAGAGTATCTGCGAACTCATCACCCACTCATAGATTTGGATACGCGTTGAAACTGGATAGCCCAGATCGCGTGCTCTTTGTAAGGCTTCAGTAGCGGGGGCAGTCTCCTTCAAACGGATACAGAGTGAGAGGATTTCTTTTAATCTGCTTTCAAAGAAAGAAGCACAACGTTTCATCTCAAAAGAATCAGTCAGCAACAGATCGCTCTTTAATTTGAAAGAGGAGAAAGCAAACTGTAATTGTTTTTGAAGGGTAGAGAGATTGCTGATTGATCCGTCGTTGATCCGATAGACTGTTGTTTCAGCTGCTTCATACAGAAAGTCGCCCTCTCTCAGTAGGAAAAATACCAATTGAAAATCTTCGCAAGGATAGGCTTTGTTGCGAAAGAAGGAGGTGTTAGCTTGATATGCATTCAGAAATGCCTTTGTCAGAAAGCAACTACTACCAGTTAGTACAAAAGGAGCATTTATCTGGTTGATCAGATCGTACACATGATTCTTATAGGAGCATCTCTCGGGTTTGACGACACGTCGCAATCCGTAAATATCATCCACCATGCGATGGTCTGCCGTATGGTATTCTTTGTAATTGGTATGGGTAAGCACCACATTCGGATTGTTTTCCAACAGATCCACTTGTCTTTGTAATTTGTAAGGATCAATCCAATAGTCATCACCGGCACAGTCGGCAATATATTTTCCCTTTGCCCGCAACATCGTATCAAAGTAATTATCCATCAATCCTTTGTTGGTTGCATTTCGTGTCAGTCGAATAATCTCCGGATACTGGAGCGCATACTCTTCGCATATCTTGCCCGTATTGTCTTTGGAAGCATCATCCCCAATCACGATCTCGATTGGAAACGAGCATTGTTGAGCCAGCGCACTTTCAATAGCCTGACTGATATATGCTTCCTGATTATAGGTCACGATTACGACCGATACCAGAGCTCCATCCCAATTATATCTGTTCATATCCCCTCGATTTGTAGCGCAAATATACGTAATCCATGAAATAACCTAAGTGGTCAATCCGTTTATTTGGTATGATATAGTATATTTGTCGTTTAATCCGGACATAGATAGAAAATGAAAAAGAAAATAGTCTTTGCGACCAACAACAAACACAAACTGGAAGAAATCGCACAAATCGTCGGTGATCACTTTGAAATACTGAGTCTGAAAGATATTCAATGTGACGATGAGATACCGGAAACAGCAGATACGTTTGAAGGAAATGCCTTACAAAAAGCAGCTTATATCCATGAAAAGTATGGAATAGACTGTTTCGCCGATGATTCTGGTTTGGAGGTGGAAGCGTTAGATAATGCCCCCGGAGTGCGTTCGGCGCGATATAGCGGTGGAGGATCTGAACAAAACATGGATAAATTGCTCGGCGAACTGAAAGACAAGTCTAATCGAAGAGCC
>JAQUZH010000010.1 GCA_028691445.1 Bacteroidales bacterium
GGATAATATTCCAAAGGATTTTTTCGAGCCAAAGTTTAATGACAACAAATGGAGTGTTATTGAAGTACCTTCAAATTGGGAGATGCTGGGATATGGCGATAAAATGTTCCGCAATGTAAGTGCGCCATTTCATGCAAATGTACCCAATATTCCTCATGATTATAATCCGACGGGAGCTTACAGAAAAAGTTTTACGCTTCCAAAAGAATGGAGTAATGACCAAGTTTTCCTACGTCTGGAAAAAGTGGCATCGGCATCTTTTGTATGGATAAACGGTAAAGAGGTGGGATATAACGAAGGTGCACAAGAACCTGCGGAATATAATATCACTTCTTATCTTAAACCTGGGAAAAACACAATAGCAGTACTTGCCATAAAATATTCCGATGGTTTCTTTCTTGAAGGACAAGACTATTGGCGATTGGGCGGGATTTTTGACGATGTTGTGATATATGCCGCACCTACAGTAAGACTATTTGATTGGCATGTAACCACTGATTTTGACAAAGAATACAACGATGCTAACTTGAAAGTGGACATCAATATAAAGAATTACAAGAATACGGAGAAACAGAATATAATTGTAAAAAGCGAATTGTATGATGCCAATGGCAAGAACATCCAGTCTCTTCAGGATTATAAGTTGCAGTTATCACAAAAAGGCGAACAGGCAGTACAGGTATCAGCAATAGTAAAACATCCGTTAAAATGGAGTGCGGAAACACCCAATCTATATACATTGAAATTATCTATACACAAGGAAGATGGTCTATTAATCGATAAGAGTGAGACAAAAATAGGATTTAAACAAACAAAGATAGAAAATGGAGCATTCTATCTGAATGGAGTTCCTATAAAAGTAAATGCACAGAACTCACACATGCAACATCCTGAATGGGGACATGTTATGAAAGAAGAAGTCATACGAAAAGATTTCGAGTTGCTCAAACAGTTTAATTTTAATGCAGTCCGTACTTCCCACTATCCACCTGTTAACAAGTATCTTGCGTTGGCCAACGAATACGGATTGTATGTCATTGATGAAGCAGGAGTTGAAGCACACGCCACTGAATGGGTTTCCGGAAAGCCTGAATTTACTGAAATGTATCGCGAGAGAGTGCGCAGGATGGTGTTGCGCGACCGCAATTATCCTTGTATATTATTCTGGAGCGCAGGAAATGAATCAGGAGAAGGTTTTAATATTACCGAAGTAGTGAAAGAAGGTAAGAAATTTGATTCTACACGAAGCTGGATGTATGGTGGAAACGCATTTTCCCATCCGGCAGAAGATATCATAGGGCCACGCTATCCAAGACCCGACGAACTGGAAATACAGGAAGGATTGGGCTTTGACAAAGACAGTCGACCCTCATTTATGGATGAATATCTTTCAGTAGCTGGCAATGCGTGTGGAGGCCTTGATGAATATTGGAGAGTTATATATGCTCATCCACGCACGATTGGTGGAGCGATATGGGATTTCGTAAGTCCGGGACTTAAAGAGAAAATACGCCGGCTAAAGGACTCTTCGCCAAACTCAACTCCTGCACACATAATGGGTAATGCCAAACTGGTAAAGGGAAAAACTGGAAAGGCCATTGACCTTAGCGGACATGATGAATGGGTAGAAGTATACAGAAAAGAAAATGCCGAAATAGAAGGTGACAAACTCACACTTACGTGCGATGTGTTTCCACGTAAATTGATCAGTGATTGCGGTTCATTCATTACAAAAGGAAGCCGGCAATTCGGATTACAACAACGAGGTAAAAACCAGCTATCATTCTACATTTACACAGACAAACTACAGGAAGTAAAAGCAGAATTACCATCGGATTGGGAATATAAATGGCATAACATTGCAGGAGTATATGATGGTATAGAGATGAAAGTTTACATAGATGGAAAGGTTATAGCTACTGAAAAAGCAAGTGGCAGGATAAAGAATCTGCCCTATCCTATCAACATCGGACGAAATGCCGAAATTCATAATTGCGAGACTAATGTAGCAATATGTGATGCACTAATAGATAATGTGGGTATATTCAGTAAGTCACTTTCACCGGACAAGATGGGAAAAGACCAGGCATCACTTTGGCTCGATTTTGAAGAGGAAGTAGATGAAGGTAACTTCTACAGCTATGGGATAGGAGCACGAACATATGGAAGTATATGGCCCGACAGAACACCACAACCAGAGATGTGGCAGATGAAGAAGACCTGTCAGCCGCTAGACTTTTCGATGGTAGACGAAAAGAACTTCATAATAGAAATATGGAATCATCTGGGTTTCACATCTTCCGATTATTATAACGTAGAATGGTTACTGAAAGAAGATGATTCAATCATCCAGCGTGGCAAGGTAGTATGCGCAGTGCAGCCTTTGCAAAAACAGCAGACTAAACTTCCAATAAATTTTCCTACCCTAAAATCAGGAGCAGAATATAGAATAGAAATCTCTGTGACACTCAAGAATGATGAAGTATGGGCAAAAAAAGGTCATCAGGTGGCATGGGAACAGTTGGATCTTCCTTGGTCTAAAACAGACATAGTAAAACCGCAATCAGTTGAAGGACTGCTAAAAACTACTGAAACAGATACTACTGTTGTTGTTTCGGGCAACGACTTCGCCTACACATTTTCTAAAGCAAGTGGGCAAATGGTTTCCATGGTTATTAAAGGTAAAGAGATGCTGATGGATGCTCCGCGCATGAATGTATGGAGAGCTCCTCTTGCAAACGAACTGGACGATTGGACTGCAATGTCGGAAAACAGAAAAGGCTGGAAAAGAGAATATGGCATGCGCACTGTCACAGAACAATATTCAACAGGAATGGACGATTTGACGAATGTGCTTGCCAGTTTTGACACACAAAAAAGTGAAAAGCAAGTAAATGTGAATGTCTGCTCGTATATGCTGACACACGACAATGCGATCGTACAGAGAGATAAGTATATATCCGGTATTCAGACAAATGGATTTGAAAACAGATACACATATAGCATAACCCCCGACGGTACTATTAAATTGAAACATGTTATACAACCAAACGGAGCTCTTCCACAATGGCTCCTGCGCATGGGATTGACCATGACTCTTTCTAAAAGTCTGCAGCAAGTGAAATGGTATGGTAGAGGACCACAAGAGAATTATCCTGACCGCAAGACGGGATATCCAATAGGCATATACAAAAATACAGTCAAAGAGATGTACGAACCCTATCTGATACCACAGGATTACGGACTTCGAACAGACAATCGCTGGATAGAAATAAGTGACAAAGATGGTGACGGACTTAGAATAAAGGGTAACCAACTGTTTAACTTCAACATCTATCCATTCACGACAGAGAATCTGACAAAAGCCGTTTACACCTATCAGCTTGAAGAAAGCAACGGCAATACACTGAATCTGGATTACTCTACTTCAGGCGTGGGATGCACAGCTCGATCCATTTTCCAATCATACAAAACTCCTGTCACAAAATATGAAAGAACAATAGAAATCTCGACTTTGAGACATTGATAAAATAGTAAAAATGTTTTGGGTGGCGCATGGACGAAGTCTGGAAAAGAAAAGAGGGCACCCTTTAAAAGGTGCCCTCTTACTACGTTTTGATTATAATTAGGTTACAGTGTGATCGTTAGTTTGTTGGTAGCACGTAATGCTTTTGCACGGGCCGCATCGGTTGACTCGGCGCGGGCAAGTACCACAGCCATACGACGGTGACCGGATACTTCCGGCTTGCCGAAGAGACGGATCTGCGTATTGGGTTCCAGTAGCGCTTCGTCCACATTGCCAAAGGCTACCTTGGTACTGTTGCCTTCTACTACTATGGCACGCGATGCCGATGGACCATGGAAGGCTATGTTTGGAATCGGTAAGCCAAGTACCGCACGGGCATGCAGTGCAAACTGGGAAAGGTCTTGCGAGATCATCGTCACCATACCGGTGTCGTGCGGACGGGGAGATACTTCACTGAAGATCACCGCATCGTCTTTGACGAAGAGTTCGACGCCAAAGATACCACGTCCACCCAATGCATCGGTTACTTTCTGAGCGATCTCTTGCGCTTTTTGCAACGCACCCGGCGCCATGGCCTGTGGTTGCCATGACTCGCGGTAGTCGCCATTGACCTGAATATGTCCGACCGGTTCCAGGAAAGAGGTTCCCAGACTGTGGCGAACGGTGAGCAGTGTGATCTCGTAATCGAAATCAACAAAGCCTTCTACGATTACTTTTCCTCCTCCGGCACGACCGCCATGCTGCGCTTCCTCCCAGGCCTGATCGATCTGTTCCGGTTTGCGGATGGTCGATTGCCCGTGTCCCGACGAACTCATAATGGGCTTCACCACACAGGGAATTCCTATCTCCTGAATAGCTGCCTTAAACTCTTCTTCGGTAGATGCAAAACGATAGTTGGACGTTTGGATACCCAGCTCTTCGGCTGCCAGTCTGCGAATCCCTTCACGATTCATCGTGAGTGCCACCGCTTTTGCAGTTGGAATGACATGATACCCCTCGTTTTCCAGTTCGACGAGTGTCGCCGTGGCGATTGCCTCTATCTCGGGTACAATATAATCCGGTTTTTCCTTTTCGATGATTGCACGCAGTTGCTTGCCATCCAGCATAGGAAGCACGTAGGAACGGTCTGCCACCTGCATGGCGGGCGCATTCGGATACTTGTCCAATGCAATGACTTCGACACCATAGCGCTGAAGTTCGATCGTAAATTCTTTGCCTAACTCTCCTGAGCCACAAAGCACTACTTTCTTTGCGGTAGGTGAAAACGGTGTTCCTATTGTTACCATTTGTGTCCCGGTTTTATCTGTTTGTTTCAAACTGCAAATATACAGAGAATGAGGGGAAATGAAAAACAAAGGCGGAACTTTTCATGAAAGTGCCGCCTTAGTGATAGATTGATTGTTTTGTGACGCAGTGTTAGTACGCTCAGATTGATTGAGTAATGAGAAATAATGCCGCTACAGATACAATAGCATATAACTCAGGGAATACAGCTAAGATCAGAGTCTTTCCAAACAAGTCATATCCGGCACCAATGCCGGCAATACCATTGGCACAGATCTGTCCCTGACGTATGGCTGAGAACAGACAAATCAGTCCGACTGCCAGTGATGCTCCAAACACTGCACTTGCCTGAAAGTAGGTAATTCCATCAACCAGAAACGGTGTCATAAGGAAAAAACCGAGAAAACCATATAATCCCTGTGTGCCGGGAAGAGCGGAGAGTACCATGTAGTTACCAAATGCATCGGGATTCTTTTTTGTTGATCCGATGGCAGCGTTGCCTGCTATTGTAACTCCAAATGCACTTCCTACGTTTGAGAGTCCGAGCATTATTCCAATGCCGATGTAAGCTAATAAGATTGGTTCCATACTTAATTGTTTATTTGTTATTAATTAGTTTCTTGTTCATTCTTGTTCGTCCGTTCTTTCTTAAAGGGCTTGTACTCTTTTCCGCCGCCTTCGAAACCGGAGTTGTTATAAAACTCAACAAAGGTAAGACGCATCGGATGTACAAATGCTCCCAGTCCTGACATGAAGATGTTCATTGAATGACCTAGTAAGAGTATCAGAATCATAATGATTGTGCTCAGTATCGGTATGTCGCCCGACATGTTTACAGCCAGTTTATTGAATACAAGTCCCATGACGCTTCCCGATATGCCTAATGCGAATAGGCGGATATAGGAGAGAAGGTCGCCCATCAGTCCGGTCGCCTTATTATATAATCCCCACAATCCTCCTCCGAAGTTGATCAGAATATTTGCTTTCGGATTGTTGAAGAATAGCATCAGCAAGATAGCTATGGAATTGACACCAATGTAGGCCGGCGAAGCTATCTCCGGAGTCAATTTCCCCAACATGGAGAGTCCATATATGGCTCCGTTTCCCCAGATGCAAAGGAGCCACCCCCAGGTGTCGAGTGAGTACATGAATCCTTTGTACCGTACTTGTACTACCCCTTTGATGACCATGGCAAAGGAGATTTGTATCGCTCCCAGTATCAGCGCAAAGTTAAATAGTTGATTGGAATCAAGCATGTACTTTTTTACATTCTCAAGCAATGGCCATGATTGCTCTGCAAGAGGAATTCCAAAGAAGGTGCCTGATAAACCTCCAAAGATTATTGTGCCAATGCCCAGCCACGTGATCAGGCGTAAGACCGGCTTCAGTGATTCTTTCGAACGTGGTAGCATGATTAGCGAACCAAGTGTCATCAGGATGCCGTAACCCAAGTCTCCCAAACAGATACCAAAGAACATCATATAAAATGGTGCGAAATAAGGTGTCATGTCAATCGCGTGATAGCTCGGTAAAGCATACAAATTACCAATCACTTCAAAGAGCTTTGTAAACTTGTTATTACGCAACAGAATTGGAACTTTGTCATCTTCTGTCGGGATCTGACTCTGATAATAGATTCCTTTTTTATCCAACAGCTGGACAAGTCCTGTTTCTTTTACCACAGGTACCCATCCTTCGAGCAGCAGTACTTTGTCTTCAGCTCTAGCCTCAGAATGTAGTTTAACCGTCTCAAAGGTGATAGAATTATGCAACTCTGTCACGGCATGCTTCAGGGAATCGATGTCATTGTAAGCTGCATGATCGATTGAATTTTGAATGCGATCGATTTCATGCGACAGTACATGCGTTTCTTTCAGAAGTTCGGAGTAGGAGTGTTCGGGCAGTCGTAGCTTATCTGCGCTGATCTCATCGTGCAGCATCTCTTTGGTTACTGTTACAAAATAGACCTGAGAATCTTTTTGGTTGATGGTAATGGCATTATAATTAACGCTCCATTCCTCCCGATAATTCCGTTCGCTGCATGAATAAAATGTAAGGTGATATCCTGCTTCCTTTAGTTTGCGCACTGATTTCATATCATAGTCGCCCCAGACTTCCATTTTATCTACTTCTTTGTTCAGTAGTTGCATTGCTGCCGATTTCTTTTCCAGCGATTGTCTCAAGCCCTCAAAATGAACAAGCCTTTTCATTCCATCCGGACAGTCACATGTATTTGCCAGTCGTACATCTTTTTCAGTTTCCGTCTCCTTTTTAGATATCTTCTCTCTTTTGTCATTTATCTTCTGTCGCGCGGAGAGAAACTTTACTGCGGTTCCCATCCGTTTCGCTATATCCATTCGTTGGGCCAGTTCACTCCCCTCTTCTACACTCCCTTTATCTTTCTCTATGACATGAACAACGCCCAGTTCGCGGATCTCCTCCAAGAAAGATATATATTCCTTGTGATAAACCAAGAATGTATATTTCTTCATTTTCTCAATCATACTCTTTCCTCCTCTGATTGTTGACGTTCCAGATGCGAACGCATAATCTTTTGGGAAGACTTGGAGAGATTCTCCTCATCTTCCATGAAACGTTTAATCTTCAGGATCGCATCCTGATAACCGGGTATCTGCACTTTCTCAAACAAATTGACCTTTTGTGTTGTCTTCTTGCGGGCATGCTCCAGAAGTCTTAGTTTGAGGATGCTAAATTCCCGTGTGATTCCGTTCTCCGCAAGTTCCTGAAGCAGGAAGATGCCATCGGTGTACCATTTCGGAGCGTTGAACAGACTGAATGTCCGCACCTCAAAATCAATGTTCTTCAGGATGGGCACACGTACGCCGGCTATCTTTTTTATATCCAGTTCGACATCCTTGACAGTGACCAAGGTTGGGTCAAACTCGTTCCACAGGGTTGCCATGGTGTCGTAGTCCTTTATCTGTTCCTCGAGATACTGCTCCAGTTTGTCCACCTCTTCTTTCGAATGTTTGACTTCCATACGCAAGGCACTCTCCTTATTTTTAATGGTAGGAAGAGCTCTTACGCGGACCTTCAGCTGTTTCTCCAGATTCTGAAGCGATGTCTTATTGTATTGGAAACTTATCATCGTTTGATTCTTTTATTCATCCTCTTTCCAGTACTTCTCAATCAACGTATGCTTGATATTCACCTCCTCCGGACGGAAATGGGTGGAGAGCAGGTTCCATGTTTTATCGAGCATCTCAGTGGTATCAATGTTTACATCAATGGCAAGTATATGTCGGGAATAATCTTTTGCAAAAGCCAGTGCCCGTTCGTCATAATGAGTCAGGTCAAAGCCATTTTCCTGTTTGGTCTTGGCGTTGGCTGCATCTGCATAGAGTCGTACTGCCGCATTCATCACCTGCGGATGATCTTCGCGCGTCTTCTTGCCTATTACCAACTGTTTCAGACGTGACAGCGAACGGAACGGGTCGATGATGACCTTGCCCACGTCACTGTCGCGGCGCAGATAGAGCTGTCCCTCGGTGATATACCCGGTGTTGTCGGGCACGGCATGAGTGATATCGCCGCCCGAAAGGGTGGTTACGGCAATGATCGTGATCGAACCGCCTGATGGGAACTGTACTGCTTTTTCATAGATCTTGGCAAGATCGGAATACAAAGAGCCCGGCATAGAATCTTTGGAAGGAATCTGATCCATACGATTGGACACAATGGAAAGAGCATCTGCATACGACGACATATCTGTCAGTAGTACCAGCACTTTCTCATTCTTCTCTACGGCAAAATATTCTGCGGCAGTCAGCGCCATATCGGGAATCAGCAACCGTTCCACCGGAGGGTTTTCGGCTGTATTGACGAAACTCACGATACGATCGAGTGCTCCCGCGTTGCTGAATACATTCTTAAAGTAGAGGTAATCATCGTTTGCCAGACCCATTCCGCCCAGGATAATCTTGTCTGTCTTGGCTCGTAACGCCACGTTTGCCATCACTACATTATAGGGCTGATCGGGATCTGCAAAGAAAGGGATCTTCTGTCCCGACACCAAGGTGTTGTTCAGGTCGATACCTGCAATACCTGTGGCGATCAGTTCGGAGGGTTGCTTCCTTCGCACGGGGTTGACCGACGGACCACCAATCTCTACCTCTTTCCCTTCAGGTACAGGACCGCCGTCTATCGGTTTGCCTAACGCGTTGAAAAAGCGACCTGCGAGTTGGTCGCCGACTTTCAGTGTCGGAGCTTTCCCGAGAAAGACCACTTCGGCATTGGTTGGAATACCTTCCGTGCCACTAAATACCTGGAGTGTGATGTTTTCGCCGATGATCTTTACGACCTGAGCCAGTCTGCCATTGACGGTAGCCAGTTCGTCGTAGCCCACTTCCCTGGCTTTCAGCGAACAAGTAGCCTTGGTGATCTGAGTGATTTGGGTATATATCTTTTGAAATGCTTTTGTTGCCATTGTAATAGAGATTAGAGGTGTTACGCGCTTTTTCTTTCGTTTACGAGCATGTTCAACTGCTTCTCGTAGCCATGATACTCTTCAGACTGAAACACTGCGTAGTTCATCTGTTTCATCAGGTTGATTATCTTCTTAAAATAGTCCATCACCTCAGTAAAGTTCGCAAACTTGAACTCCATGCGGCAGAGATGGATGATGTTGTCCATGATATTCTTCTGACGTTCGATCGGTGTCACCGAATCAACATCATCAAAGGCATCTTGCTGTAGAAGCACAAAGTCGATCAGTTCCGATTTCCAGAAAGTGATGTGGTAATCCAGTGGCACACCGTCATCTCCCAAGATATTGATCTGTTCAGAGATCTCTTTTCCCCGTTGCATACGTGTCTTGATCTCATTCACATGATCAATCCAATCTTCCGAAATAAGTTTGGAGATATACTTCTCAAACTCCGGATATTCGAGATACTTCGAATAGGAGTCGATAGGGTTGACAGCTGGATAGCGTTTCTTATCGGCGCGCTCCTGCTCCAATGCATAGAAGCAACGCGCTACCTTCTTCGTGTTTTCGGTTACCGGTTCCTTCAGGTTACCTCCCGCAGGAGATACAGTACCAATAAAGGTGATAGAACCGGTCTGGTTGTTGTTCAGAATCACATAACCGGCACGACCATAGAAGTTGGAAATGATGGCGGACAAGTCCATCGGGAAGGCATCGGGTCCCGGAAGTTCTTCCAGTCGGTTGGACTGTTCGCGCAGTGCCTGTGCCCAACGTGAGGTGGAGTCTGCCATTAGCAAGACCTTGAGTCCCATGGAACGGTAATATTCAGAGATGGTCATAGCCGTGTACACAGAAGCCTCGCGAGCCGCAACCGGCATGTTGGAGGTGTTGGCAATGATGATAGTGCGTTCCATCAGTTTGCGACCAGTATGTGGATCTACCAGGTGTGGAAACTCAGTAAAGATCTCAACCACTTCATTGGCACGTTCGCCACAAGCAGCCATGACTACGATGTCAGCCTCTGCCTGTTTGGAGATTGCATGTTGCAGCACCGTCTTTCCGGTACCAAAAGCACCCGGGATAAATCCCGTACCACCTTCCACAATCGGATTGGCCGTATCAATCACACGCACGCCTGTCTCCAGAAGTTTGAAGGGTCTGGGCTTCTCACGATAAGCCATTACGGATTTCTTTACCGGCCAGCGTTGCACCATCGTTATAGGCAACTCTGCGTTCTCTTCATCGGTAACCACAGCTATCGTCTCATTGACCGTATAGCGACCGGCAGGAGCAATGCTCTTCAGTGTATAACTTCCCGTCATCTTGAAAGGAACCATGATCTTATGTGGCTGGAAGTTTTCATCCACCTGACCGAGCCAATCGCCGGCAGTCACTGTATCACCCTCTTTTGCCAAGGGTACGAACTCCCATAGTGTCTCCTCATCCAGTGGATAGGTGTATTGTCCTCTTTTCAGGAAGACCCCTTCCATCTTGTCCAGATCATTTTGCAGTCCGTCGAGGTTGCGCGACAATAATCCAGGACCCAAAACCACTTCGAGCATGTGTCCCGCAAACTCCACTTCAGCACCAACCTTTAGTCCGCGGGTACTTTCAAATACCTGCACATAGACCTCTTTGCCAATGATCTTGATTACCTCTGCCATCAACCGGGTCTCATTCGTCGTGATGTAACAAATCTCATTCTGCGAGATCGGTTCATCTACTCCGACAATAACCAGATTGGAGATAATTCCTTTAACAGTACCTTTCGTTGCCATTTATATCGTATGATTATGTTATTAAAAGTTCTCAGGAAGTTTCACTTCTTTTTTTAGTTGTTCGATGATTGATCGGAAGATTGCTTCCCCTTTTTCCGCACTCATGCTCGTCCACCGTTCGATCATATCCAGTTTGATGAGGTAAGCAAATGCCTGTTCGATGGTAAAGATATGAAAGAACGTATGCTCTTCCAGCCATTTCCAACGAAAAGCGTCCAACTTCTGTTCGCGGAGATACAGATCCTTTTCTTCAGTAATGCGTAAGATTGTCTCCAGATATTCAAGCAATCCTGTCAGACCCATATCACGTTGTCCCGATTGTCTGATCGCATCAGATATATCAGAAGTGCCAAGTATGGCAGATAACGGGTCCCGGTTAAGCTTACGACAAGCCACGGCAGCCAGAATATTATTTACATTCAGGTTCATCTCAAACCACTCATTGATAAATGTATTGGATGATTTTCCTGCATGTTCATAGTAGAGCGATGCCAGCTGATCTTCCCAAGAGAGGGAATCATTCAGCGGTTTGTCTTCCAGAAAGGCGGCCACGAATGTGAAAAAATAGGAGGGGAAACGCTTGTCCATCGGATTCTCAATCTCCTTGACCAATTGAATCAGTTTGGCCAGTTCGTCGGTGGTAAACGTACCTCTTGAGTCTATCTGAGCTTCGGGATCTTTCAGCAGACGGAGCAGATTGATGTTGTCATAATGCAGAAAGAAGAGATTGACCAACAGCTTGTCTTGCGCAGACAAGATCTCATCCAGCTCCATCTTGAAGTCGCTCACCGTGAAGTTAAGCTTTTTGTCCTCCAGACTAATCTCCGGCAAACCGGCAATCAGGCAATAGTATGCACCCATAACTACCGGTTAAAAGAGCATTTCCACTAATTGCGGACGGAGGAACTCTTTGAAATAGTTCACAAACTCCTCTTCTCCGAAACTGATCTTGTAGGAACCATCGGCAGGAGTCAGTACGAATGCTGACTTTATACCATTGACTTGTTGTATTTTAATTCCTTTGCTGAGTAGTCCTTTGGCATTTGCCTCCGCATAGTTTTGGAGTGCTTCGGCATCTTTGACCTGGATGGTAAACTCTTCCTTGCTTGCAAACCCCTCTGTCAACTGAAGAATTAGTTTTTGGATGAACTCCTTATCAGCGAAAGCAGCTTTTACCGGAGAAGAAACAATTTCACCGGTGATGATATTGGTGATTTCACTTTTGAGAGCGTCCACACTCTGGCGGGCGAAGAGCTTCAGTTCAGCTTCTGTGTTGTTCTTTAGTTCTTGTGCGCTTTTCTTTGCGTCGGCAAGGATCTGATCCGCTTGCTTCTGAGCTTCGGCAAGCATCTTCTTCTCTGTATCCTTTGCTTCGTTTACTATGCGTAGAGCTTCCTCTTTCCCTTTTTCTACTCCTTCATTGTAGATCTTTTCAGTAAGCTCCTGAATCTTGTTATCCATATCCCAGTATCGTATTTATGATTATACTAAAGTTTTTTTCTGCAATCAGGAAAATAAGCAGAACTGTCAAGTTTTGCTTAACCGACACCAAATATAGTCAATCCCTTGGAAAATGGAAAGAAAAGGATACACTTTTGTCTGCAAAACTTTTAAAAATTAAAGCCAAAGACGTTAATGGGCTTGCTTTACTCTGTTTTCTCTACATAGATTTGTCCGGATTCATAGCGAATCACTTTGACTGGTACACCTTTATCTATATATCCGACGATCGAAATTGCATCGTAGGAAACCTTGTCAATAGTCACTTTGCCGGAGGGACGAAGCATCGTTTTGGCAACTCCTTCCTTACCAATCAGCGAAAACTCTTTTTGTCCGACTGACAGATATCCTTCAGAGATCTCCTGGGTCTTATCCAATGCGAGGAAACGAAAGACTCCACGACCAATCTTGTGAGTCAGGTAAATCATCAGGACAAATCCGGCAAAGAGTCCGACGACCACAGTTAGTACCGAACGGTTGAGATCAGCCGTGTTTACCTTGTCAAAATTAAACAAGTCATTGTCCAGCATACTAAGGATCAATCCGGCAGTGACGCAGACAATACCTGTGACTCCCGCGATACCAAAGCCGGGAATCACGAAGATCTCTATCGCCAGAAGTATCAATCCGATGACAAAGAGAATGATTTCCCAATAGGCAGCCAATCCGTCGAGATAAAGTGGCGCAAAATACAACAATGCTGCAACCAAAGCCAAAGCAGAAGGAAAACCGAGGCCAGGCGCTTGTAATTCGTAGTAGATGCCGGCAAGGATCAGCATGATCAGGATTGATTGGATCACCGAACTCATGAAAAAGCCTTTCAGATCATCGATAGCAGACGGTCTGTATTCCTTCAGTACATAGCTCTCATTATCCAATGCGCTTTTCAACACCTCTTCCGTATTCTCTGCAATACCTTCGCAATAACCATGTTTCTGAGCCTCCAGCGCGGTTAAGGTAAGTACCTTTCCCGAGTCGGATATTCCCGGCACTACCACTCGTTGATCCACCATCGCCTCCGCAATCAATGGGTCTCTCTTCCATCGGATGGTAGTATCGCCTGCTTCGGTCACAGTTGTATCTTTACCGTGTGCTTCGGCTGTAGCCCGTATGGTAGCCCTCATGTACGATTGGTATTTGTCCGGCATCGCTTTGCCATCCGCACCGTTTACCACAGTTGCAGCACCTATGTTTGCACCGGGACGCATGTAGATCTTGTCGCAGGCGATGGAGATCAATGCTCCTGCCGAAGCCGCGTTGTTGTCAATAAACACATTGACCGGTATCTTGCTGTTGAGAATCTTCGTACGAATAGAGTCGGCGTAGAGCACCTCTCCACCATACGTGTTCATGTGAATAAGTATCACAGTGGCATTCAGTTCGGATGCCTCCTTGAAACCTTCGCGTATATAGAGCCAGGTCGTTGCTCCGATTTCCTTTTTTACATTGATCTTGTAAACCACCTTTTCAGCAGCGACAGTTCCCATGCCAACCAGCAATAGGAGTAAGGTAAAAACGTTTCTCAGAGCATTCATGAGTGTGAATATTAAGTGAGGTTAGTAAACATGGAGATGAAAATACCTGTGCATGAACTTGATATACAGATAACAGAGCAACAAGATGGATGCTGCCAGATAATAGTAATGAAACTCCGGTTGGATCATAAAAAAGCCCGCTAATACCACTCCTTGTACCAGCATATAAGCCAGCGAAACGACTACGTGAGGTATTTTTAGTTCGTTTGCCATGATCTGATAGAGATGCTTGCGATGGGGCAATCCGATGTTTTCACGCAACAGGAGTCTGTGAATGATAGTCAGCACACTATCCACACCATAGACCACCAACAGGATGATATAACTCAGGTCGCCGGAAGCAATCATCAGTTGGCCGATCAGAAAAAGGATGGAAAAAGCGATGCCTACAGATCCAACATCTCCGGCAAAGCATTTCGCTTTGATACGAAAGTTGAAGATATTAAACACAAGAACAGCAGCAATCAGCATCCGTATCAGTGCGGGATCGGTAAATCCGACTTCGCAGCAATTGATATATCCCAAAGCAATCAGCACCACCAATGAATACCCTCCTGTGATTCCGTTGATGCCATCCATAAAGTTATAGGCGTTGATGATGCCTGTGCTGAGTATCAGCGCCAACACCATTACCCAAAGCGGCATACCGAAGAGCCCTAGTTCAAAAAACATCAGAGCCATGGCTGAGAAGTGGAAGAGGAGACGTATTGACTGCGAAATGGAGCGCACATCATCGGAAAAGCTGATCAGTGTGATCAATGTAAGTCCCAATAGATACCAGGGAAATGCGGCACCATATGTGATGAAGTAGGCCAGCGCGCCAAAGTAAAAGATCACACCACCCCCCCGGAGAGTGATTCGCGTATGCGAGCTTCGCTGGTTCGGCTTGTCAATAATATTATAGTGATTGGCTACTCTGAAATAAAGCAGTTCGACGGCAATGAGAATAGTGAAAACGATCACGTCAAGAATGAGTGGTTGCATGTGTCAAGATATAAGAGAATAATACCATTTGTTAATAACAGAAACAAAGGTATAAAAAATTATTCTTACTGCCTTTCTTCTCTCTCCACCAAATTCTTTCAGGCCTCTTTCTTTGCCAGTTCGGCGTCAAGCTGCGCTTTGGATTTGCTGCGTGTCACGAAATAAACGCCGGCGAAGACCAGAACAACTGCGATCCCTTTTATCGGTCCAAAGGTATCAAGTCCGATCATGATTGCAAAGATGGAAGCGACGATCGGTTGGACGTAGTTGTACATACTGATGACAGTGGGTCGCAGCGTCTTTTGTCCGATGGGGATAAAAAGATAACAGAGGAAAGTGGCACCACCCACGACGTAGATGACCGCCCATATGATAGAAGAGGGTAGCTGATGAAATTCGATATCTATGACATCTCCATAAGAGAAGGGAATAAAACAGATGGTTGCGTACATGAACATCCATTTCAACAGCGTAACCGGAGAATACCGCTGGATAAGGTCTTTGAAGAGGGTGAGGTAGAGCGCGAAACTAAGCTGTGCGATGAGACAGAAGATGGCTCCCCATACAGCATAGGGACTACCAGAGGTTTTGCTTCCCTGAAAGCTACTCAAGATAAGGATCAGCGCACCGGTTGCGCCGAGAAAGACTCCGCCAAGCTTCTTGCCGGTGATAGGTTCCTTGATCGTAATAGCAGCTATAATCATAGTCGTGATAGGTAATGTTGTAGCTATCACAGAAGCATCAATGGGGGACATTAATGCCAAACCAAACATGAAAGAACCTTGGTTGAAGACGATGGCGAGCATTGCGGCGAAGAAGAGACGAAGCATATCTTCATGTCGTACCGTCTCTTTACGAAGAAAGAGTGATGTGATCCAGAAGAGTATGGTGGCACCGAGCATTCGAAAGAGGGACAGGGCAACCGGGGTAATTACTCCGTCGCCATAGTTGAGTATCTCCTTCGCCACCGGGGAGTTGAGTCCCCAGATTATATTGGCAAACAGCATCAGCGCATGACCGATGCATGTTTTGTCTTTGAATATACTTTGCTTCATGGGTGGTACCTTTTCTTTTTTTTGCAAAGGTATGGTTTTTTTGAATGTGGAAGGGTGCTTCTTCATTTCTTTCTTTCCGCAAGAAAGAAACGAAGCAAAGAAAGAACTCCCGCTTCATTTCTCGCCGGGTAGCGATCGGCTGCTTTGCTGTGACAACCCCAAACTCGCTTCGCTCAAACAGGGGGTTGCCACGGTCGCAAATCTGCCTCTCGCTACTTATCCGGCTCGAAAGTGAATGCGGAGTTTTCTTTTGCCCGACTGCGGCGTGCTGGCTCGTTGCTGCGCAACATTGCCTGCTGCTCGACGAATGCTTGTTGCTTCGCAACTCGCTGCGGCAATATTGCAGGTAACCTACTGCGGTTTTTTGTTGAGTAGCAGAAAATTAGAGGAACTTTCTTTTGATTTATGTAAATAAAAGAGTTCTTTTGTGCATGGTTTGGTCTTTTCATTCTTTTTTGAGTAATGAACATTCCAATATTTTCCTGATGCTTTTTTATTGAAGATGGTATGGATAACGACTCGAAAATGACTAAATCTGATTTGCTAAAGGCTTATAATGAGTTGAAGCTGATCAATGCTGAGCTGGTGAAGGCTTTGAACCTTTCCAGTGCTTCAGATCAAAACAAGAGCCTGTCGCATGAGGACTCGTTGCCTGATATTACCCGAGAAAAGGACTCTGAGAACTTGATCAAAGTGATGCACCTCAATTATGAGTCTTTCTTAAATACCATTGATGATTTCGTTTTCGTGGTGGATATGCAGGGCATTATCATTTATGTGAATAATACGGTAATCAAATGTTTGGGCTATTCAAAAGAAGAACTTATCGGAAAACATGTCTCTATACTTTATCCGATTGAACAACCTGAAGAAGGGCTGCGTGTTCTTAAAAAGTTGGGTTATGAGCATTCTGCTACTTCACGAATGCCACTTGTCAAAAAAGACGGTGATCGTGTTTTAGTGAATACAACGGTTAATATCGGGGTGTGGAATGATAAGAATGTTCTTTTTGGAGTATCCAAAGATCTTTCGCAGATTTTACTTTCTGAAGAGATGTTTTCCAAAGCGTTTCAGATGAATCCTTCGGCCTGTGGACTGTGTGAAGCGAACACCGGTATCTTTATTGATGTAAATGATGCCTTTTGTCGTTTATTCGGATACGAAAGGGACGAAGTGAGAGGTAAAACGGCTTTCGAATTGGGTATTATCTCGAAGAGCATGAATGATAAATTCTCACTCAATCCGGTATACAACAATCTGGAAGTTGAGTTTAGATCCAAAGATAATGCTGTCATACAGGCTTTGTTTTCGGCGGATGTCTTTTCTGTGCAAAACAAATTGTTATACTATACGGCCGTTTTTGATATTACAGAGTATCAAAAATCACAAAATGCGCTCCATGCAAGCGAACATCAGTATCATATGCTGTTTGAAAATATGACTCCCGGATTTGCTCTGTGTGAGATGATTCATGGAGAGGGGGGGGAATTGCGGATGTTAGATTTACGCAAATAAACCCTGCTTTTGAGAAACTTACCGGTATAAAGGCGAATGAATTGATTGGACGAAATGCAAATGCTTTATGGTCGCTTGCAGATCGTGAAAAGATTATCAACTATTTGACCGTTGCCGAGTCTGGAAAACCAATCGATTTTGAATGCTATTCCGTGATCATGAAAAAATATTTTGAGATACGTATGTTTTCTCCGGCTCCTCATTTTGTCGCGATGTTATACACTGATATATCGGATCGTAAACAGTATGAAACGGACCTCAAAGCTGCAAAGGAAAAGGCGGAAGAGAGCGATCGGTTAAAGACGGCATTTCTAGCCAATATGAGTCATGAGATTCGGACACCGATGAATGGAGTACTGGGTTTTGCCGACCTTCTGAAACAGCCGGATCTTACTACTGAGGAACAACATGAGTATATAGCTATTATCGAGCAGTCCGGTCAACGTATGCTCAATGTGCTCAATGACCTTCTCTCTATTTCTAAGATTGAATCGGGTCTGATGAATCTCTCTTTGTCGGAAACCAATCTCAATGAACAACTTGAATGTATCAGATCCTTCTTCAATCTGGAAGCCAGTCAGAAGGGAATCCAACTCTCTCTGACTTGTCCACTCTGCAATAAAGAGTGTGTGATCAGGACCGATACTGAGAAGTTTCATGCCGTATTTACTAATCTGATGAAGAATGCCATCAAGTTTACCGATAAAGGGAGTGTCTCTTTCGGGTACGAACAACGCCCCGATGTACTTCTGTTTTATGTTAAAGATAGCGGCGTAGGAATCCCACAAGATAAGCTCTCTCTTGTGTTTGAGCGTTTTCAACAGGTGCAGATGGGATTATCCCGATCGTACGAGGGTGCCGGACTCGGACTTTCTATCTCTAAAGCCTATGTAGAGATGCTTGGTGGAACTATCTGGGTGGAGTCGGAAGAGGGAAAAGGTTCTCAATTCTACTTTACATTACCCTATACTGGAAAGAACGACAAGAAGATCAAAGCCTCTGAATCTTAGTTTGCTCCTGATCTCTGTTTGGCAGATCTATCTATTGGTGACCCCCAACTTCTTCGGCTACTAATCGTCTTATGATAAGGTATGTCGGATGGCAAAAGAGTTTAATCAGCCTCTGCTTTATCGTTCATTCGTTTGTCGCTCTTTTTCATCTGAGAGAGGCGGTATCCTTTTCTGTTGTTTTTTTTAATTTTGAATTTGAGATCAGTAAAAAAGTACTGTTTTACTACACCACTGCACCTTCGAACTGCCTTACAGTGTGTCGTATGGCAGTTTGGTTTCTTCAAAAAAAACTTGCTCGCTCATTTTTGTATCCAAAATTATTTGCTCAAAGCCCCTTTTTCATACATTTTGCTCCTCCTGAAGCCAGAAAATGAAAAAAACAGGCTTTCTCCGGAGACGCTCTTCTCGTGAAAAACTGACGGAAAACTCCGGAAAGATATACGGTTAAAAGCAAAAAGTTTTCCCATAGTTTCCGGCAAAACTATGGGAAAACTTTTCAGGGGATTTGGGACAGATTTTTAGATACACCAAAATGCCAAGTTTGGTGCAAAAGCTATATCAAAATGGGGCAGTTGCTTTTTTGGTAGCAATTTTTGAGCGAGAAAGTAACATTAAAACAATCCAAACTCTCCTACAGTGTGCTGAGAGATGGTCTTGGTGGAGTTGGTGTATTAAAATCAAGGGTTCTGCCCTTTTGAAAATCGAAAATAAAAAAAATGGCGCCGAAATCAGCGCACATCAGTTGATCCCGGAATGTAACTATTCTTTTGATTCTGTATTACGTTTTCAAAAAAGAGTATTATCTTTGCATTATATCTATCCGATATAAGCAGATACAGATGGAAGAAGACGATAAAAAAAGAGGTGGCAGACGAGAAGGAAGCGGCAGAAAGAAGTGTAAAGGGAAGATTATTACCTTTAAAGTCGATATGGATCTGGAGTCGTTGATGGATCGACAGCCGGATCGCAGCCGGTTTCTCAATGCGTGTGTCCGCGAGCATCTGCAGCCAACGATAGAAGGAGTGGAATTGCTTCAGGCTTCTATAACCACACGACTCGAACTTCCGCTCTCCGAACAACGGCTCATTGCCGGTTTTCCCGCTCAGGTTGATGCCACGTATATGGATGCCTCTATTGATCTCAACAAAGAACTGATCCAGCATCCTGCCTCTACTTTTTATGCCCGCGCCCTTGGTGATTCGATGATTGATGCCGGCGTAGAGCCCGGCGATTTGCTCATCATTGATAAAGCCAAAGAACCGACAGAAGAAAGTTTGGTGGTCTGCTGTCTTGATGGAGAGTTTACCCTCAAGCATCTGCGGCTCGAGGGAGAGGTTGCCTGGCTGGTGCCTGCCAACAAAAACTATCCCCCTGTCAAGGTTACTGCAGAAAATGATTTTCGTGTCTGGGGTGTTGTTACTTATGTCATTAAGAAGCAAAAATGATTATTCATGTCGATTGCAATAACTATTATGTTTCCTGTGAGCGCATCTTTCGTCCTCATCTGTGTAACAAACCTGTGGTCGTTGTCACCAACAATGAAAACGGAGGGGGCGTCATTTTGGCTCTTTCCAAAGAAGCCAAACGACTCGGACTGAAACGGGGCACTCCGGTATATAAAGTCAAAGAGCTGCTAGAGACAAATGAGGTGACGGTCTTTCCAACTAATTTTATCCTCTATAACGACATCTCCAGCCGGGTCATGTCCATTGTGCGCGAGAGCGGACTGGTGCTCCATATAGAGAAATATTCCATTGACGAGTTTTTTGGCACGCTTCCGGTGGAAGATCCTAAAGAAGCCGAAGCGATGGCGCGGGAAGTTTGCCGCCGTATCACTAAAGCCACTGATATCCCGGTCTCCTGTGGTTGTGCCGCCACCTATACGTTAGCCAAAGTAGCGACATGGTTTGTCAAGCACTATCCTTATCCCGGTGTCTGTGTCATCACGGAGGCAAACCGTGAAAAGGCGCTTGGTTTGCTCCCGGTGCAGGATGTATGGGGGATAGGACGGCAGCATTTCAAGAAGCTGGAATATATAGGTGTACGCACTGCTCTCGATTTTATCCGGCTCAAAGAGAGTCGGGTACAATCTTTGATGACTGTCGTAGGCGCAAAGACCCGCAGAGAACTCTGTGGCATTTCTTGTATCGATATATCCGTACTGCCCCAGAAGAAATCCATCTGTACCAGTCGCTCATTCTCCGCTATGATCACCGACAAGGTTGATTTGAAAGAAGCTGTTGCCAACTTTACCGCCTGCTGTGCCCGCAAACTGAGAGCGCAAAAGAGTCATTGTCAGAGCATGACCGTCTTTATACTGACCAATTCTCATCGCGAAGACTTGCCTCAGTACTGGAGTAGTGACTCTTTGTGCCTGAAGATCCCTACTTCAGACACCATCGAACTTACCCGAATGGCCATTCAGATCTTTGATCAGATCTTTAAAGAAGGGTATATGTATAAGAAAGCGGGGGTCATCGTTTCCGATATCATCCCTGATAACGCGGTGCAGCAAGATCTCTTTGATACCACAGATAGGAGTCGTCAGCAGCGGATTATGAAAGCGATGGATCATGTCAACAACAAATATGGAGCCGATAAAGTGCGTCTGCTTGTGCAAGGTTTGGAGAATAACCGCTGGAAGATAAAAGGGATCAATGACCTTCGCTGTTTTACTACCAATATCAACCATATACTGCAACTGAAATAAAAAAGAGCTGCACCCGATGTTGTCGTTGGATGCGGCTCTTCAATAGATGATTCAGCCTGTCTGTTCCTGTCTGTTATCCGGACAGGATAGGAGAAATGCTTATCTGGAGGGTTGATATCGCATGAGGTTTTCTATGACTTCTGTGATCTCGGCGATTTCCATCTTCTGAATGAGACGTAGATGTGTTCCCTCTTTTCCTGCTTTCCAGGTGTTGCTGCCATCTGCTGCGACAGTGCATTGTCCCCTTTCTACCGTATAATAAGGCTCATACCCTTTTATGGCGACAAGTACGGCCGTCTGATCCCAACTCATGCGCCCTTCCATGCCATCCTCAGCTAGGCAGAGCTTGAAGACCTCTTTCACCGGACTGTTATCCACATCCATTGTAGCAACTGTGCTACCTGTTCGTATCTTCTCTCCAATCTCAAAGCCACTGAATAGAATCTCTGTCGGCCACTCATTGATAACAGTAGCGCCGGCAGACGCATCACTATACACGTTATACTCCCTTCCGGACGGAAACGCGCCAGCCATGCTGACAAGCCTTTTGACTTTCTTTGCCACCAGTTGCTTGCCCGACAACCGACTATACTCATCGGGACCGGAAGCGAGCAGGTCGCGCAGGTTTGTGAAAAAACCAATGGTACAGATTGTCACACTTTTGTTGGGGGCATGGCTCAATAGCTTACGATAGACCTTGACTGCATCGGGCGCATCCGAACTGCGCAAGGTGCGATGCGGGTATTTGGCAGGAAGTACTTCTGTCCATTTGATCTTGTGATTTTCCGTTTGATTGGCTCCTCCTTCACTCTTGGGAGCACCCACCGGAATACCGGCTCTTCCGAAATAGGTGTTGAGTACTTCGATGCATGGCACTACTGCCTCGTGATGATTGGAAGAGAGCGTGGCCAGGATATGTACCTGTCCGCTGTCGGCCAAAGCGTGTAATACAGCCATTGCGCCCACATCATCATAATCGGGCCCCAGATCGGTGTCGAGAATCAGGTTAACAGACTTTTTGGAAGCGCCTTCCACAACCGGCGAACTAGCAAAGGCAAAGGTCAGACAAAGGGACAGAATAAATAGATGTTTCATAGACGAAAGATTGAAGGGTACATACTCCTACAAAGTTAGCATTCTTGAAGGAGATCGAAAAATAGTTGTTGGTATTTTGATCGAATTCGAAAAAACTATTGTTATTGTGAAGATTGTTTTCTATCTTTGAACATGCTATCTTTGAGCACGATTTTGTACATTAAATAGAATATGATACTATTTCCAAGGAGGGAATTGTCGATCATATGAGGGGATACGAATGGTCTATTGTTTTTGAATAAGTTATTTTACATAGAGATGAATATGAAAAATACCGGCATATATACTCGACTTCTGTTTACGTCAATGGTAACAGGATTGATCTTGATTATCTTGTATTATGTGAATAAGAAGCAGGGTAAGGAAATGATTGAAGCCTCTCAAAATCAATTTGACAAAGAGGTCGAATCTTTATTTACTTTTAAAACTGCGACTTTGAAACAAGTGGTTTATGACTATTCTTTTTGGGATGAGTTTGTGGATAATATTCAAACACCTGATACTTCCTGGTTTAACGATAACATCACCACTATTCTCAAATCCTTTCGTGTAGATTATGCCTGTGTGTATGATTCCTCTTTTCAGGTTGTTCACGAAGCTGCAACGTCTCAATTTGTCAAAAGGGGTTTCATTAAAAAAGAGGTCTTAGCTAAGTTGAAGGAGTCCAAATTCTTAAACTTCTATCAGATGACTCCGGATGGAATGATTGAGATTAGTGCTGCATCTGTTCATCCAACCAACGACCCGACCCATATGTTGACAAAGCCGTCCGGATATATGTTTCTGGCAAAGAGTTGGGATAGCTCTTTTGTTGCGGATTTAGAAATCCTGAGTGGATCGGATATTCAGCTTATAAACTCTTCGGATTCGACGCCAAAAGTGGATAAGTATGTCCTTACCACTAGACAAGTGTTGCAAGGGTGGGACGAAACAATGGTTGGTCAGTTTGTTTTTACCAGAGTGTCTGATTATTTTAGACACTATCATAAGTTGTCGATATTTATGCTTTTGATGATCCTTGTTTCCATTATGCTTACCTTGCTTATTTTCCATTTTGCATCACGCAAGTGGATCAACGCCCCTTTACGTTTGGTTACAAAGATCCTTGAATCCAATGATCCTCACCTTATAAAAGAGCTTCAGCATTGTCCGGGTGAGTTTAAACATATCGGCGATCTCTTTAGTAAGTTTATCCGTCAAAAAGAGGAACTTATTCAGGCCAAACAAAAAGCGGAGGAGAGTGACAGACTGAAAACTGCTTTTCTGGCAAACATGAGTCATGAGATACGAACGCCGATGAATGGAATCCTTGGCTTTTCTTCTTTACTGAAAGAACCGGATCTTGTGGGAGAGAAACGGGAGGAGTATATTGATATCATTGAAAAAAGCGGCGCTCGTATGCTCAATATTCTTTCTGATATTATTAATATCTCGAAAATAGAATCAGGCCAGATGGTCGTTCGATGTACGGAGGTAAATGTGAACGAACTGATTAAAAATATATTCGTCCTTCTCAGACTTGACGCAGAAGCAAGAAAAATAACGCTTACCTATAACAATGGCCTACGAACAGAAGAGGCGTGGGTAAAGACGGATAGAGAGAAGTTGAATTCGATCCTCTCCAATCTGGTGAAGAATGCGATCAAGTATACGGATAAAGGTAGTATTGAAATGGGATATAGCAAGATGGATGACATCCTTACCTTTTATGTCAAAGACACCGGGATTGGTATACCTAAAATTAGACAGGAGGCTATATTTGACCGTTTTGTGCAGGCTGATATATCCGATGTGCAAGCAAGAGAAGGTGCGGGGTTGGGACTTTCCATTGCCAAATCATTGGTGGAACTATTAGGCGGAAAGATATGGGTAGAAAGCGAAGAAGGTGTGGGTTCTGCGTTTTATTTTACCCTTCCATACACAGCCGGGTCGCATTTAATCAAAGCTTAGATCAACTCTGTTGCTGCTTCTGCTGAACCCTAAGAACAGTATATAAACGAACTCTCCGAAGGTTGGAAAAAAAGATACAGAAGAAAGATGGATCGGATCCCTATCCGTTTGAAAAAACTATTAGATAAGTATCAGAGGATGTTGCGGAGTATCCAGTAGGCGATAATTACAAACAGGATGATAATAATGGCTCGCGGTCCGTATAGGGCTTTGCGCCATGCAAGTAACAGAGCGTCCGGATGAGGAATCAGTTCGATGATCCAACCTACAATCAGGTAAGGGATAGCAATGACCAAAAGCATGTTTTCATGAAACGCTGCGGCTATGTTAAAGTTGAGCAGCTGATGAATGGCGCGCTGTGACCCGCAGCCGGGACAGAGCAGTCCGGTCAGCGAGCGAAAGGGGCATGCCGGAAAAAACGCACTCTCCAAAGGGTTGTACTTCTTATATAGCACAGCCAACAAAAGGAGGAAGAGCAACGCAATACTTCCTATCACCGTTTTCTTAGTAACAGCGCGGGAATATGCCATGTGATTGAATGACAGCAAAAGCTATTACCATCGAAATAATAAAGGAGATGAGACCGGTGAAGAAACTGACATAGGTCCATGTCTCTGCATTCTTCGAGGCTCTGAGAGCTCCTTCCATATCACCATTGTAAAAGCGTGTCTCTACCTTCGAGGCATAAACGACGCCAACCACTCCAAACGGCAGGCAGCAGAGTACGGTAGCAAGAACGGACTCCAGCAACCATGATTTAGGTGGCTTCTGATTCGGGTCAAACTTGTTTGCGGCGGGTGTCACGGGAGTACTTGCAGGAGGCTGCGGAGGTGTCATCTTGAAAAGCTCTGTCAGCTCGGGGATCGTTCCGGCTGATTTCCATTCTCCCAACTCATGAAACCAAACGGGAGTCTCTCTCGCAAGGTTTTGATCTTTCAACTCTTCGAGTGTAAACGGTCCGAAGTTACTGGCACCGTCGGTGTAAAAATATTTTTTCATAGCGTTAATTGAATAAGAAGGCAAGCGAGGTTCCAAAAATAGCAATTCCTAAAAAGAGTAAGAATCCGAAGAGGCCAAAGAAGAGACTGACCAGCGTCCAGGTTTCCGCCGAACTGGATGCTTTAACGGCTCCGACAAGATCGCCGGCATAAAAACGGGTTTCCACTTTGGAAGCATAGACAATGCCCACAATACCAAACGGAAGACAGCACAAGAGTGTTGCAAGAATAGACTCTAAAAGCCATGTTTTTGGTGGCTTCAGGTCGCCCGGAACCGAACTCTTATTTGTGTAGTTTGCTCCAGATGCTATCACCCCGGGAGGTGGGGGAGGCGCAAGGATAAAGAGCTCGTTCAATTCAGAAACAGTTTCCGCGCGTTTCCATTCACCTAATTCCTGAAACCATACCATTGTATCTCTGGAAATGTGTTTCTCTTTGAGCTCTTCCAGTGTAAACGGTCCGAAATTGGTCACACCGTCTGTGTAAAAATACTTTTTCATAGCATGTGGTTTAATTTGCCGCTAATTTAGTTCTTTTTTTGTTAGATAATATATTTAGTTGAATAATTCTATGGGATACATCATTTTCAGTATCTTTGTGTCAGGTAGATTTAGGAATGGATGGATTATGCGAAATAAAAAACTTTTCGGGTTTAACAAGAATATTTTCTATACAGGACTGACAAGCTTCCTGACCGATACGTCCACGAAGATGGTGTATTCTATCATGCCGATGTTTCTGCTCTCCATCGGGGCATCGAAGACAACGCTGTCATTGATTGAAGGTATTGCAGAGAGTACCGCTGCTCTCATCAAAGCGCTTTCGGGATTCTGGAGTGACAAGATTGGCAAGAACAAGCCGTTTATGATACTGGGCTATGGTATTACGACACTGATCATGCCACTGTATGCATGTGTAGTGACTCCTTTGCAGGTGTTGGTATTGCGGTTTGTGGAACGGACTGGCAAGGGAATTCGTACCGCCCCACGTGATAGTCTGATTGCAGGCTACGCTGAGAATGGAGAAAGCGGGAAGAGCTTCGGATTGCAAAAGATGATGGATAATGCCGGTGCTATTGTGGGTCCGCTGATAGCTTTTGGTCTGCTGTCTCTCTTTCCGGACAACTATAAGGGGATATTCCTTCTTTCGGGTATCCCAGCCATCTTAGGAATTTTAGTTCTTATCTTAGGCGTCAAAGAGGCGAAAAAGAACAAGGGTCAGTTACTGAAAGAGTTTCATTTCAGAGACTATTCAAAAAGATATTACTGCTTTCTGGCGATTGTTTTCATTTTTACGTTGGGTAATTCGACAGATGCGCTGCTGATGGTCAAAGCGAACGAAGTGGGAGTAAAAGTGGCCTATATCCCACTGGTCTATCTGGTAATGAGCATTGTCTCTGTAGCTATGGCGGTGCCTCTGGGTGTTTTATCGGACCGGGTGGGGAAAGAAAAGCTTCTTATGTTCGGTTTTGTCATTTATGCAATTGTTTATTTCGGATTTGGGATGACACACAGTATCACGATGATTGCTTTGCTATTTGCGCTCTACGGATTGTACTCCGCAGCTACGGATGGTATCCAGAAGGCACTCGTCAGCGACTTGCTGGATGCAAATAAGCGAGGCACGGGACTGGGTATCTATAATGCGTTGCTAGGTGCTACATTATTGCCGGCAAGTCTCATTGCCGGGTTGCTGTATGATCACGTGAATTCCAGTATTCCTTTTTATTTCGGGGCTGCCACAGCTGCCTTGTCGGCTCTATTAATGGTTATTTTTTACAGGTATTTCAAGGTTAAAGAGTAGAATCTGAAATGTGCGAATGATAAAATAGTATAAGCTTTGATAATTGAAGGATGTCAGAAGTGCCTTTTTAAAATTGCTTTGTCTTGTGTCTGTTACCGGTCAGATAGCCTTTTTTACTGTCCGTCCGGCACTTTTTAGAACAATTTGCGGATGATATTCGGGAAAATCATTGTTTTTTGTTACTTTTGTAGGATTAACTCATGCCAATATCTATTCATGAAATTCAAGTTACTGGTACTCATGTGTTTTTGTAAAATCTACGCTATGCATGCCCCATCTCTTCAGGATACGGTAGGATTGCTTTAATGGCCATAATAATATGATTGAATATAAAGGTGGACCTACTGTCAATGTAGGTATTGTAAAAGGGAAGAAAGTTAATTTTGTATTGAACACTCCTTATTTGTGTATTCAGACCGGAGTCTGTATGCAAGGCGCTTATACTGCTGAGGCGGTTATTCCGAATATTCTTTTCGAAGGGCATCAGTATCCGACTCTTGAGTTTGAGTCGTGTGCGTTAGCTGGCAGTTTTGAACTTTCTGAGGTGACAATCGGCATCGATTATCACTGGGAGCGTGTAGAACCGCAACAGTTTAATGGTGGCTTGTTATTATCTATGGAGGGCGACGAAGTGCGTGCCGTTAACCATATTGATGTAGAACGCTATCTGGCTTGCGTTATCTCTTCCGAGATGAGTGATACAGCATCACTGCCTTTTCTCAAAGCGCATGCTGTGATATCGCGCAGTTGGCTGATTGCTCAGATTGAGCAAATAAATAAAGTACTTCCTACTACTGAAAGAGGTATAGATACACCGGAAGAGCGTATCCGCTGGTACGATCGTGCTGAACATACAGGATTTGATGTGTGTGCGGATGATCATTGTCAACGTTACCAGGGTTTTGGACGTGTGGATAATGAGAAAGTCATGAAAGCTGTGGATGAAACACGAGGAGAAGTATTGATGTATGAGTCGGAGATCTGCGATGCCCGTTTTTCTAAGTGCTGCGGTGGGATGAGCGAGAAATATGAGAGTTGCTGGGATAACACCCCACATCCCTATCTGGCACCGGTGAAATGTAATCCGAATCCGTATGGAATGCCACTCTGTGATACGACAGATGCAGAAATTCTCGAACAGGTGCTGAATGATTATGATCAGGAGACGCATGGTTTCTTTAAATGGGAGGTGCGATATGGTCAGCAGGAGCTTTCTGAACTGGTATGCAGGCGTACTGGTGTTGACTTTGGTACGATTATCGACCTTGTGCCGTTGGAAAAAGGTGTATCCGGCAGAATCATTCGATTGCGAATTGTAGGTACACTCCGTACGATGATCATTGGCAAGGAACTGGAGATACGGCATGCTTTGTCGGAATCTCATTTATATAGTTCGGCTTTTACTGTTGTGAAAGAGGTAGTGGACGGTGAAACTTCCTTCTTGCTGAAAGGTCGTGGCTGGGGGCATGGTGTAGGACTTTGTCAGATCGGTGCGGCCGTAATGGGCGAAAAAGGGTATTCTTATCAGGAAATATTGAAGCATTATTATACAGGAGTAGAGATTGTGAAACGTTATTGATACCATGGAAAAACAGGATGGTGAGGTGCTGAAGGGGACGAACAGACCGTGGGCGTGGGTGCCTTCGCTTTATGTAGCAGAAGGTCTTCCCTATGTGGCTGTGATGACTATAGCGGGTATTATGTACAAGAAATTGGGTATTTCCAATACCGATATTGCTTTGTATATGGGATGGTTGTACCTTCCGTGGGTAATCAAACCTCTCTGGAGTCCTTTTGTGGATATCATGCGTACCAAACGCTGGTGGATTGTGGCGATGCAGCTGCTGATAGGCATCTGTTTCGGGGGTATAGCATTTACTC
>JAQUZH010000164.1 GCA_028691445.1 Bacteroidales bacterium
ATCAGAACCTATAAAGGAAAAACTATCATGGTGCAACACGACGTCTCTTCTCCCCGTCCGTACAGTCGCCTCCATACATTGAGCGGTACCAAAGGATTTGCTCAGAAATATCCGGAACCGGGACGAATCACCTTGGGACACAGTGAGAGTTCGACACCGGAAGAGATGAAAAAGTTTGAAGAGTTATACTCGCCGGAAGTGGTCAAACACGTGGCCGATGCAGCCAAAGTAATTGGCGGACATGGCGGCATGGACTTCATCATGGACTGGCGCCTCATTGACTGTTTGCGCAACGGTTTGCCGCTGGATATGGATGTGTATGACGCGGCTGCCTGGTGTGCCGTTACTCCATTGAGCTGCTGGTCGATCGCCAATCGCTCCAACTCGATTGATTTTCCTAATTTTACAGGTGGTCAGTGGAAGAGCAACAAACCGGTAGATCTGAGTCTACGTGGCGGTGGCAATACGGCTATTGTGACTCGTTCGTAACACTCCTCTATTGCAGAAGAACTGTGGTTCTTCTGCAATAAATAACTAGTTGAAACAAGATGGAAAAAACATTTAATGTGCGCTGGGGTCTGCCGGCAAAGATCATCACTACCGCAGCCTCTTTATTGATTATCGGAGCAGAGTATTCGCTCTACCAATCGTATGTAGCCAAGGGCTCTTTCGTCGAGTTGATCATCATGATATGTCTGTTGCTCCTGACCTTGCTCTTTCTTGTCAATGCACCTCTCTCGGTCACTCTCAGTGAAAAAACGTTCACCTTAAAAAAGTTGGTTGGATCGTTGTCCATTGACTATGACCAGATCAGCGCCATCATGCCTTATAAGTTTGGCTGCGACATCCGATTGTTTGGGAGTGGCGGACTTGGTGGGTACATCGGACTCTTCTCAGGCAAGGAGATCGGGAAATATGTTGCGTTTGCCGGCGACACCGAACAAGCATATTGTATATTTCTAAAAAACGGGAAAAAGTATGTGTTCAGTTGTGAAGATTACGAGTCAGTCATCGCATTCATCAACAAACGCATCCATTTCACACCAAACACATTTACATTTACCTCTGATTCGGAAAATTGAAGAGCAGCCTCATTTGTGTATCCCCTTTTCAATCAGTCTATTGAAGAAATAATAAATGGATACCAATGCGTAAACAATTTCGTCCTGATGAATGAAAAAAAACGTCCTGATGTTTGTATCGTTTCACATAGATGAAACGATACAAACATCAGGACGTTTTTTGTCGGCGAACCGTATGAAATTATTCGTTATTCTGTACACAAACAAGAATAGTCTCTTTCATGACCCAAGCGATGACTAAAGAGTATAAAACAACTCTTTTTTTCTACTATTTTCTCTTGAGATATTGTCAAATATAAGAATAATGCATATCTTTGCAGTCACTAAGAATTTGTTTTAAATACCGATGGTGCTTTTTGTCTGCGAAGATCGAAGGCACTTCTTTTTTTATATCACTTCCCGTTGACCACAAAATTGCGAATCTGACAAGCCGTACGTCCACTCTCTTTATTGGCCTCTTTGGCCACACGAAGCACAAGCGTATGATTGGTGTCAGCCAGTTGAGTCTCCAGCATAAACACCCAGGGGATATAAAGCCCGTCGCTCCATGCGGTGTGCGTGTCAAGCTGTTTCATAGGTGCTCCGTCCACACTGTATTCCAGAATACCCGCCTTTGGTCCGGCAACGCAGAAGATACCAATCGCTTTTCCTTTGAAGTCGAGCGTCAGTTTGTCGCCGCCTTGCGAAGCTTCGAGCATCGGCACCTCTACAAATCCTTTGCGGGTACCAGCGTCATCTGACGGTTTCCAGTTCTCCACATAGTTCCAGGTACCACTCAGACGAGCATTCTTTATATCGATAAATTGCCCTTCATAGTAGCTGTACGGATCCATCAGCGTAGGAAGCTGATGCGCCTGTTTGCTATCGGGTGCTTGTTTCCACATCGTGTCAAAGAGGTGATTGATGGCTGCTGCATAGTATCTGTGACCGAAAGGTTTGGGATGGGTGCCTCCAAAGGTATCCCAGTCAAACTCACCATCGCGCATCCGTTCGTTGATCTCTTGTTGCAGATCAATGGAAGGGATCTGATAGTGGTTGGCTACCCGTTCGTGGTTATAGATCACATCGGGACGGATGCCGGACTTAAACAATTCAATGAATGGGTCATAGATGAAGTGAAGCATCACGATATCCATCTCCGGATTGCTCAACAAGGCTTTGCGTACCTCGCCTTCCATGCCTCGCGTCTGTGCGATGTAATCAAACCCGTTGGTATGATCATTGACGGCTGCTTCGACAAAGAGGAGGTCGATCTTCCCTTTGGAGAGTATATCGTTTTGCATGCGGAAAGCACCCGGTGTTGATCCCGTCGAACCGATTCCTGCTTCGACAAACTCAAATTGTGTGTCGGGGAAACGTTGTTTCAGATCTTCTTCAATCATGTTTTTCCAGCCATTCATCTCTGTAATGGAACCACCAAGGAAAGCGACACGCCCTTTGCGCTCTTTCTCAAAGCAATAAAGCGAGTTATTCAATGACCCGCGCACATTGATATGATTATACGCTACATATCCTGACTGATGACGCAGCACAAAGTCTACCACCGGAGTGGGGTCTGTCAGACTGTGGGGATGATGACCGATGCCGGGTTTCAAGATCAACTCCACAGGACCGCCCATGGCACGGTACTTTTCACGCACCACACCCATATTATCTTTGTAGGGAACCACGACATCACTGTCGCCGCACACCGAGAAGATAGGTATTCTTGCTTTTGCAACTGGGGCAAGGTGATCGATCGGATTGTCGGAGAAGGAGTTCATCTGTTCGTCTGTCAGGTTCCACTCTTTCAACATATCCTTCCACTTTTCCTGATCTTGTCTGCCCGGCCAGCTAAGCAGGTTGCACACAGGAGCATCCACATAGATACAGGAGACCTTCTCGGGATTTTGAGCAGCCCAGTTAAATACGGCTAATCCGCCACGGCTAAAACCTTCCAATGCCACCTTGGGCGAGAAATTATACATCTTGACCATGTGATCATAAAATGCGTTACCCAGCTTCACCGCACGCGGTGAGCCATAGAGATGGGTCAGATCGTAGTAGACGATATGAAAACCTTTTGTCACCAGCGCACTGTCTACCGAGGGAAAAGCATCAAAAAAGGCAGGACGCCAGATCCACGGCAAACCTTTCGCCGCTTTCTTGGGCACGGCTACGGTTACATCTCTGCCATCAAACAGGAAATCATAACGATCGACTCCTTTCCATTCACTCTTCTTGCCAGGGAAAGCCTGCATCTGATGTTCGGACTCTTTACCCGTGATCGCTTTATAAACTGCTGACGCAATCGTATGAGCTCCTGCTGGATTGGGATGAATCTTATCGGGGAAGTTTTCAGGCATATCCGAGGTCACGCTATGCAGGTCAATCACCGGACAACCGGTTTGTTTGGCTACCTCCTCGATAAAAGGGATGACATCCTTCAGGATGATGCTGTCATTGATGCTGGATTGCACGGCATAGGCTTTGGCAGGGTAACAAAGATAGATCTTCGGATTGGTGGCAAAGGTCTTGAAGGCTCGTACCATCGAGGTCAAATCTTTCTTGAATTCATTTTTATACACCCAGTTCTGAGGCTTAGTATCATTGGTTCCCAGTTTGATGATCACGATATCCGGGTTATAACCCAGCGCATCCTGAAACATCTTTTCTTTCATATAGGGATAGTCTCCCTTGTTGAGACAAGTACGCGCACTGAATCCAAAATTACGCACTTCATACCCTTCGCCGAGCATCTGTCCGAGTACGGCCGGATAACTATCTCTGTCGCGATTACTGATACCTGCTCCATAGGTAATGCTATTACCCACACAAGCTACTTTTACGACCGAAGCCTGCAAGTTGCTTACAAAGCAAACGAGCAGGCTTAGGATGATCAATTGAAATTTTCTCATTTTCTTTTTAAACTAACCGTTTTTCCAGGGGTTGTTTGAATGTCATATTCATACACCTTATTTAATAACGGTTGTTGAGGTTTTATCTTATCTGAAACAAGAGGTTTTTTAATCGCTGCGGTAACAAAGAACGGATTGGGATTGTCGCCCTTTACAGGAGTGAGTCCCTTCCCTTTCAGCGGTACATACGAACGGATGCGAAGATTGCCTCCTAACTTGGAGAGTATCTTTGCCTCTTTCAACTGTGCGGCGTCCCACTTGATCGAAACCTCAAAACCACCACGAGCCATCAGTCCGCTGACGCTTCCTTCTTTCCATACTTCAGGCAGGGCAGGCAGCAACTGAACAGCGCCGTCCTGACTCTGCAGCAACATCTCGGCAATACCCGATGTGAAACCGAAGTTACCGTCTATCTGGAAAGGCGGATGGGCGTCAAAGAGATTGGGATAGGTTCGTCCGTCGCGATCATCACCCACCAGTTTGAGCATATTTTTAATAATCTTGTACGCGTGGTTGCCATCGAGCAGACGCGCCCATAGATTGATCTTCCAGCCAATAGACCATCCTGTGGCCTGATCGCCACGGTTACTCAACGAGGTCTTTGCAGCCTGGAATAACTCCGGATTGGAATAGGGAGATATCTGATTGCTCGGAAACAAGCCATAGAGGTGAGAGACGTGTCGGTGATCTTCTTGTGGATTATCGACATCCTCCAGCCACTCCTGCAGCTGATTGTACTTTCCGATCTGCATCGGGGCAAGTTTGTCAATCATGTTCTTCAGTTTGGTCTGATAAGCAGCATCGCCACCCAACGCCTGTGTAGCCTGAAGTGTATTGCTGAGAATATCAAAGACGATCTGATTGTCCATCGTACAGCCGGCTACGATCGTACTCTTTCCGAGCGGACCATGTTCGGGTGAGTTGGAGGGAACAGTCACCATCCAACCATAGGTAGGGTGCGCTACGAGAAAATCCAGGAAGAAGTCCGCCGAACCTTTCATGGCAGGATATACCTCTTTCAAATACTCCTTGTCGCCGGTATATTGATAGTGCTCCCACAGATGCGTGCAGAGCCAGGCGCCACCGTTGGGCCATTGCCCCCACGATGCGGCATCCACCGGTCCGGTGCTACGCCATATATCGGTGTTATGATGCAACACCCAACCATCGCAACCGTAAAGCGTACGTGCAGTTCCTTGTCCACTCTTCGAAAGTTCTTTGACCATCTGGATCAACGGTTGATGTGTTTCAGAGAGGTTGGTTACTTCGGCCGGCCAATAGTTCATCTCCGTATTGATATTGACGGTATATTTGCCATCCCAAGGAGCCATCAGTTGGTTGTTCCAGATACCCTGTAAGTTGGCAGGCTGTCCGCCAGGCTGCGACGAACTGATCAGCAGGTATCTGCCAAACTGGAACATGAGTGCGACCAGATTCTGATCCGTTCCCTTGAAGAAGTTGCGTACCCGCTCGTGGGTCTCCGCTTTGGATGCTTCAGTGGCGGCCAGATTGAGCGACACCCTTTTAAACTGCTTCTTATAAGCAGTTATATGATCAGACAATGCTTTGTCATATGGTTTCTTCAATGCCTCCTCCAGATAGGCAGAAGCCTTCTTTTCGGGATCACCAGTTACCGTCTTATAATCGACAAAATTGGTTGCAGCAGAGATGTAAATCGTTGCGGTAGTCGCATCCGATACTTTGAGGTTTTTCTCCCCTTCTTCCACTTTTCCATCTGTTGTCTTTATACAAGTTTGATTCTCGACACGGATCACCCCTTTGATTCCTTCATGATCCGAGCCTCTACCGTTGAGGATCAGTTTGCCTTCGCGCACCTTAACTTCTAAACCGACAATCGGCGATGCGTAATCGGCTGTAAAATTCAGAGCCCCTTTCTTATCGGCAGTGATACGCATGATGATCACATTATCAGTCATTGAAGCAAAAAGCTCACGGGTGTAATTCACCCCATTAACGGTATAACGTGTGG